>CALLCD010000044.1 GCA_938049795.1 uncultured Hyphomonadaceae bacterium
GGTCGGCGGCGATGTGTTTGACGAGAGCGTGCGGTGCATTGCGTTTGACGGGCGGCTGTGTGTGATCGGGTTCACCTCTGGCCGGATTGCGAGCGTTTCGACCAATATGCCGCTGATCAAGGGCTTCTCCGTGGTCGGCGTGCGGGCGGGCGAATATGGCCGGAAGTTTCCCGAACGGGGCGCAGAGAATATGGCGCAAATCTGGGACTGGGCGCGGGACGGCAAGACGCGTCCGCGCGTGCATGCGCGACTGCCACTGGCGCAGACTTTGGACGGGATGCGGATGCTCGAGCGGCGCGATGTGGTCGGCAAGGTTGTGATCGAGCCGCAGCTTTAGCCTCGCGCGCCGGGTGGGTTGTAAATCGGGCTAATTTCTCGAAGCGCTCATGGTGAGTGTTGGGAGCGGTTTCCCGCCCTCGTCCTTCGACTTCGCTCAGGATGAGGGCTCCCCGAGGTCTTCTTGCTCAGGATGAGGGCTCCTCGAGGTCTTCTTGCTCAGGATGAGGGAAGAGAGGGGCGGTTCAGTTGAAGAGCAACGGACTCTAATCCGAAACTCAGCGCTTAATCATCACTTTTGGGATAATACCGTGCACGGAGGTCTTCGGAAGTGCGCACCGCGTCATAGGCGTCGGTCGCGTCGAAGGGGATGGGGTTTTGGTGGACGACAATTTCGAAGGAATGGGTTGGCGAGATACGCGTTTCGCGGCCGCGATCTGCGTCTGAAAATCCGGGCTCCGGACGCGAATTGGACGGGCAGCCGAGCAGGCCACATTCGCCCTTGAGCTGGACCTGATTGCCGAACGGGTCACGTTCGAAATCTGTGGTGCGGTCTTTGTCTGTGCCGGCATATTCGGTGACGATCTCGAACCAGTCGCCCCCCTTTTGCAGGGTGATGGTCGAAGCGCGCAGGAGAGCGAGATCGCGGGTTTTGGAGGGCGTGGTGCCCGGCGTGGCGCGATAGACCACGGTGTAGCGGCCATCATCCGGTTCGGCGGTGTTGACGGCCTGACCGCGCGGGGCGTCAGGGATCAGGAAATCGGATGCGCAGCCGCCAAGCGCGAGCGGGGCCAGAATGAGAGGCAAGAGAATACGCATAGCAATATGTCCTTCTGTATCGGCCCCCGCCCTTTGACGCGAGTTTACACCGTCCGGTCGGCTTTGTCTTTGTTATTTGTCGCCATAATCGCTTCCTTGGCAGCCTGCCATTCGGCGTCACCCCAAGCGGCGAGCCCACTGAAATTACCGCCCGAAGCATTATACATCGCGCCGTCAATGGCGATGGTCTGCCCGTTCACATATTCGGCACCCGGCCCCATCAGAAACGTGGCAAGATTGACAAATTCGTGCATTTTGCCGATCCGGCCCATCGGGTTTGGCGTGGTGCGTTCTGTGCCCATCTCTTCGGTCGATTTGGCTTGCGGGGCGAGGCGTTTGGTCATGCCTTCGGTCGGGAATGGCCCGGGCGCAATGGCGTTAAAGCGCAAGCCCTTCGGACCCCATTCGACGGCAAGGCTCTGGGTCATCACATTGACGCCCGCCTTGGACATGGCCGAGGGCACCACGAACGGGCCGCCATTCCACACCCACGTCGTCAGGATCGAACAGACATTGCCGCGAAGCCCCTCGCGAATCCAGCGCGTGCCGATGTCATGGGTCATGTAGAATGTGCCGCGAAACACGATATTGGCGATGGCGTCAAAGCCGCGCACGGAGAGGTCTTCGGTGCGCGAGATGAAATTGCCCGCCGCATTGTTGACCAGGCCAGTGAGCGGGCCGTGTTCGGACCAGATCTTATCATTCATATCGGTAATCGCATCGGCCACGCGGATGTCGCAGGCATGCGGGACGACTTTGCCGCCATGAGCGGCCATCAGCTCGCGCGCGGTCTCTTCGCAAACGCCGCCGCGCCGGCCGCAAATATGAATCTCCGCGCCGAGCTTTAGAAAGCCTTCGGCCATTTCCTTGCCGAGCCCGGTGCCGCCGCCAGTGATAAGTATCCGCTCGCCCGCCATCAGCCCGTCGCGAAACATGAGGTGTGAAGTGTCCATTATGTGCGTCCCTTTTGCTACGCCAAGCTTAGCGGGGATGGGGGAGCGGGGGAAGGGTTGAGTTATCCGGCTAAGCTGGTGTGCTGCATACATTGCCTCAATCAACACCAATGGAGATTGATATGGACCCCGAAAATGAAAACAAGTGCCAGCGGATATTTGCTGAATTTGCGCGCACCAACCGTGAGCTAAATGGTCTGTCTGGCGATGAAAACCGGCTTGAAGATCAGCTTGAACTTGTTGAGCAGCACATCTCCGTTGCTGAGAGTGGAGAAAGCAGCCTGATTGCCGAACTGACTCTGTGTCGAATTACGCGTCGGGTTCCGAGATCACCCGTGGATGCCGTTCCGTCAGTAGGGGGAGCCGTGCTATGCGCCGCGCGTGTGAGGCGGATCGAGCCGGAATTACGGCAGGTCCGGCAACGGCTGGTTCAACTGCGGGGGCAACGACAGCAACTGAGGTCTGACTTGGATAATGTATGGAACAGAATAAGGAATGTTACCGCTATCCGAGAAACTCTACAGCAGCAGCGAGCGCGTTATGGATGCTCTCAATGAGCGATTTCACTCGTCGCTAAAATCGGGCGGATCGTAATCACCTTTACAGCCGAAGAATGTGTTCACGCGGTCGATGTAAGCTGGCTCGACGATCGTGCGCTCAGGTGTGCCCTGATTTGAGGCGAAATAGCCGCGGTCTATCGCAGCTCTGCTCAATCGGTATCTGTCTTCCCGCGGCCAGTCGCAATATTCTCTTGTGCGCCAGACCGGATCAGCGGTCATGCCGTAGAGGGCGGCGGTGAGTTCGGCGAGGGTTTCGCGGTCCCTGCGGCTTGGTGGTGTTTGTTCTGCCATGGCGCTCAGGCGCGCGTGCTGGCAGGTCATAGCGTCGATTTTGAGCAAGGAGATGCCGCTTTGTATGGCGGTGTCCCTTGAGGCGTCACCCGGTTCGCAGGATTTGTCCCAAGTCTTGTAGGCTTGCAATGCGCGGGTGAAGCGCGGGGCAACCTCGCCGAAGGTTTCAGGATCGTCCCCTACGGGCGAGCAGGCGGCAAGGCACAGGAGAATACACAGCGCGCGTTTGCTTATGTCCATTATGTGCGTCCCTTTTGCTGCGCCAAGCTTAGCGGGGATGCGGGAGCGGGGGAAGGAGTGGTTATTGGATGGCTTACGCGTGGCTGATTGCCTTTCGCGGTTGACGAATTTGCGGCGGGATTTGCAGGTTCTGGAGCGGAGCCTCGCGGTGGCCGAAGAGCGGCTGAGGAATATGGACAATCGCATTGCGGCGAATGAACGGGATATCCAGCAGAAGGAACGCGTATTGCAGCAGTTTTCCGATCAG
>CALLCD010000045.1 GCA_938049795.1 uncultured Hyphomonadaceae bacterium
CCCGTCGCCCCGATGCGACAACCGCTCGCCCCTCCGCCAGCAAACCGCGCACAAGCGTACCGCCGAGAAACCCCGTCGCGCCCGTCACAAAAACCGCGTCACCGCTCATCCCACAAGCGTCATGCCAGCCACCGAAACCCCGGCCGACGTGCCAATCATCAGCACTTTACTCCCCACGCCAATCCGCCCCGCTTTACGTGCCGTATCGAGCGTGATCGGCAAAGACGCCGCGATTAAATTCCCCGTCTCACGTACCGTGTTGACCACACGGTCGGCGGCAAACCCGCATCGGCGGATCATATGTTCAAGCGCTAACGGGCTCGCCTGATGCGGCACAACCAAATCAATATCCTCGACCCGCCAGCCTGATCGGGCGAGCAGCCAGTCGACAAAATCGGGCAGACGTTTCCGGCTGAGCTTGAACAATTTGTGCCCGTCCATACGGAAGACGGAATGCCGCGAAAATTCCGCCGGTTCATCCGCAAAATCAAACCGCGTCCCGCCCGCGCCAAGTTGGCAATACTCATATCCCTCCGGCCATGTCTCCATCGCAAAATCGACCAGAGCCAACCCGTCCGGTGCCTCGGACCCGCCAAGCACAATTGCGCCCGCGCCATCCCCAAACAGTCCCGCCGTCGCCGGATCATCTGCCCAGGGCAGCCCGCGCGAGGCAATCTCGGAGCTGACCACAAGCACGCGCTGCGCCCGCCCTGTCTTGATGTGCATATCCGCCAGATCCATCGCAACCAGCGCGCTCAGGCATGTCGCGTTCACATCAAAGGCCGCAACGCATGTGTCCTGAATGCCGAGCAATCCCTTGATCAGCGGAGCCGTTGCAGGAATGGGCTGGCGTCCGACCGCAGCACCAAACAGAATGAGGTCGAGATCTTCGGGCGCCAATTGCGCATCATCAAGCGCATCGACCGCGGCTTTCAGTGCCATCTTCTCCTGCGTCTCAGCCTCCCCACACGCGATATTGCGGACGGCCACACCACACGTATCGGCAAGCCAGCCATCAGGCTTCCCATTTGCGCCGTCCCAATCAGACGAGGCCAATATCGCTTTCGGCAAGCTGACACCTGTTCCCAATATTCTGCTTGTGCGCACACCAATCCTCCTCACGTGAGCGATCAATCACATTAGGGTGTTTTGCAGCTTTTGTATAGCCGCGCTCTGATTTTACCCCGCAAATATGCCCGCCTTATTGTTTCCCCAAACCTCCGCAATCGCCGCCCATTCCTGCCCCATTAGCGAAATAGTCTGAACAGGAAACAAGAGGAGAAAACTCATGGGAGCCAAACGAAACAGCCTACTTAGCCTTGCCGCACTCGGACTCTTTGTTGCCACCGGATGCCTCGCCGCGAGCGCGC
Organism: uncultured Hyphomonadaceae bacterium; assembly: GCA_938049795.1. Lineage (GTDB taxonomy): Bacteria > Pseudomonadota > Alphaproteobacteria > Caulobacterales > Hyphomonadaceae > CALLCD01. The sequence continues at coordinate 1,371 of CALLCD010000045.1, forward strand.
AAACCGGCCCGGACACGCCACAAATCCAAACATTGTCTACCGCCAACCTGTCCGAGCGAAGCGCTGAATCGGCCTATTTCTCCAAAACACTCTCCTTGGCGCTCGAACAAAGGCCAACGCGGCTCATCTCGACCGATGATTTTGTGATCATGGGATTGGAGGAGGACACGATCATCCTCGATACACGCAGCGCCGAAGCCTACGCAAAGTCCCATATTGCAGGCGCGATCAACCTACCGCTGACCGAGATGACAGAACTGAGCCTCGCCCTGACCCTGCCGTCGCGCACTGTGCCCATCCTCATCTATTCACACGAGAATATCGGCGTAAACACTGGCCCGATCCGGCATGACAGTTCAGATCTGTCGCTGAATCTGATGAGCTTTCTGGCGCTAAGCCAATATGGCTATACCAATGTCTATGAACTGGGCGAACGGATCGAGCGCACCGATACCAGGCTTGACTGGACCACACTGCAGCCTGAGCAGGCTTCACTGGAGATTTCAGCCCCGTCATGATTGATCAGTAAATCTAAAGGGCGCGTGATGCCCCTTGTATTGCGCGCCTTTTACAGACAAATGCGAGCGTGACGAACAAGAATAAGGCGCGCCCTCATGACTGAACAATCCGCTCCAGTTAAAAAAGTGAACCCGAACGCCCCGACCTTGCAAAAAGTGCTCGCGGTGAAACACTATACCGACCGGCTCTTTTCGTTCCGCCTCGCGCGCCCGCCCAGCTTCCGCTTCCGCACGGGCGAATTTGTTATGATTGGCCTCTATAAGGACGACGGACGGCCCCTTTTGCGTGCCTATTCCATTGCCAGCCCGTCCTGGGACGAAGAGTTGGAGTTCTATTCGATCAAAGTGCCGGATGGCCCGCTGACCTCGCGACTGCAAAACATTCAGGTTGGTGACGAGGTTCTGCTCGGCAAAAAGCCAACGGGGACGCTGGTGCTCGATGCGCTAGTCGGCGGCAAGCGGCTCTATATGTTCTCCACTGGCACCGGCTTTGCGCCCTTTGCCAGCCTTGTGCGCGATCCAGACACATATGCCCGCTTTGACGAGGTCATCGTCACCCATACCTGCCGCGATGTGGCCGAGCTTGATTACTCCAAGGAAATCGTGGACGCGGCCAAAAATGACCCGCTGGTCGGAGAAGAAGCCTCAAAACAGCTCCGGCTGTTCACTTCCTGCACCCGCGAAGCCTATGAGCAGGCTGGCCGAATCACCACGCTCATCGACACCGGCGAACTGTTCGAAAAGCTCGGCGTGCCGAAACTCGATCCCGAAACCGATCGCGGCATGATTTGCGGCTCGATGGAGATGATCAACGACACCAAACAGCGCTTGCTTGACGCTGGCCTCGTCGAAGGCTCCAACGCGTCACCAGCACAGTTTGTGATCGAAAAGGCGTTCGCGGGCTAAATCAGCGTTCTACCGTCAGATATCAGCCAAACTCACCCGATACGGACAGTTTGTGCGCCACGCGTGCGGCCGCTTCTATCGCGGGGCCAATCTCGTCCTTGATGGCGGCAATGGCCGTACCTGCCTGCACCGGCGACACGCGCGCCTCAGACCGGCCAAGCGTTTCAGCCGCACCACAAGCGCCGGCCAGCCGTTTCGCCCCGACAGAGAGCGCCGTCCCCTTGAGCGAGTGCGCCGCATCGGCCCATTCCCCTTGCGGCAGAGCAGGATCAAGTATACGCACCCACATTTCGGTCTGCTGGCGGAAGATATCCACAATCTCCACCCCGAGCGCTGCATCGCCCCCTGTCATTGCAGACAGATGCGCCACATCCAGCACGGGTTCCAGGTTATCAGCCATTCATCTCTTCTCCCTAACTCACCTCTCCTTCAGAACAGCCCGTTCATTTACACTTCGTTAATGGGCGATGAATGACATTGCCGCACACTGGGATTTACGGTATAAAAGGATGGCGGTTTGTTAGGGAGAAAAGTATGTTTGGATGGCTCATTGAGATACGGAACTTCTTCCTCGCGCTTACGCTTGCCTGGGTCGGGGTCAGCCTCACGGAGAAATCCCCTGATGCATCAGAACACACCGTCAAATTTAAACCGACCGCTGAAGCTGCGGCAAATCGTGAATGCCCCTCTTCGCGGCCGCACTGAAACAACTGCACTTCACACTCAGCCGACCTGTCTTTTCTGTGCTAGGAATGCAGCATGACTGATGATCAAACCTCCGCTGCTCCGCTGGAAAAACCATCATTGACGGCTCCGACAATGGTCCAGTCTTCCGCGCCTACCCCAAAAGGCCACTGGCTTTTCTGGACCTGCATATGCCTTGCCCTGATCTGGTGGGCCGCCGCCGGAACATTGGTGACACTGCAAGCAGAACCCCTCGGCTTGTCCAACCTGCCTGCGGCTTTGATGATCTGCATCGGTCTGCTCATTCTTATCCCGGGTTTCGTGCTTGTATTGGCGGGAATCATCGGTCGTCAGAGCATCCGCTCACGCGCCGCCAATGCATTGATCATGCAAGCGGCCAGTCAACTCCTGACACCGGCCCGCTCTGCCACCGCCGAGATCAACACGCTCGCAGACGCCACCCGCGAGAGCACCCGCAGCATCGACATCACAACCGGCGATGCACTGGCCTCCATGAAAGCGATGCACGAAGCGCTTTCGGCCGAACGTCTGCGTGCCGAATCAGTCAGCTATGCTATGGCCGACAATGCCCGCGAGCTGACAACCCGGCTCGCTGACGAACGCAAAGGCCTCGAAACACTCACCCGGGCAATGGAAGCGCAGGCGGACATGATGCGTGACGTCATTCCCAAACAATCCGCCGCAATGGTGGCTGCTGCCAAAGCCGCAGGCGAAGAAGTTCGCGCCGCAGACGAAGCCCTCGAAGCGCGGTTGAACCATCTCAAACAGGCGGGCAGCACCCTCGCCGTGCGACTAACCGATCTCGACGCGATTGCCCGAGACGCCGCCACGCGCACTGACGGGCTCGTCAAATCAATTGCCGATATCGAGGACAAACTCAGCCGCTCCGACAAAACCGTCGAGAACGCCAAACAATCGAGCGCAATGGCCGTAGAAGCGGCAAGTTCGGTCGGCCAGGCTTTGCAAGACGCAGTCTCTTCAGCACTGGATGGGGCGCGCGAGGCAAATGAGGAGATAGACCGGATCAGCCGCAAGCTTCACGAAGACACGGCCCGGGCCATCACCGAGCTTCGTATCGCCGGCATTGACGCGACAAACGGGCACGCCGCACCTTTGCCAAAACGCCACCGGCCAAACGACATTCACATGCCATTGCATCAAGAACCGTCCCAAGAAGACGCATCGGCTCACGGCATCAATGGCAGCGCTCCAGCCCATAATGGTGCGATCTCGGCGGACACGCCATCAACATTCCCAAGCGACAGCCCGGCCCTCTCCGTGCCGCCACGCACGGCCCCAACAGCGACCGATTCTGATCTGTTCGATGGCAATCCTGCCGAGCAAACCAACGCGCCGCCCCATATCCATGTCGATCCAACCCACAGGCAAGAACAGGCAACGGGCTGGAGCGACATTATCTCCGATCTCGACAGTGAGGCGCACCAGGGAAGCATCACGAATCTCGACGAAATGGACCGTCAGGCCATCGCCATCAGCCTTATGGATCGGCTCCAGACATCCGGCATCGCGCTCCCGACAATTTTCCGCCCGCGCGACAAAAAGAAAATTGCCGCCGCATCCCGCAAATCGGCCAAAGCGCGCCGCGTTGCCACCCGCAATCTGAGCGGCGCTGAAGTCGATCGGGTGTATAACCGCATCCGCAAGGACCAGGAATTAAATGCAATGGCACACGCCTTTGTAGATTTTGAACAAGACGAAGCCCTCAAAGCCCTCGCCGAGACAAGCGGCACCGCTAGACCCGCATCCCCTCGTCTGGCCGCCTTCCTGCTCACCGATGCAGCCTTAACCGCGGACTAATAAAACTGTCCGGCCCAAGGGGGGCTAAGGGGGGTTAAGAGCGCCGCCCGAAAAACCGGAACAAGCCGAACAGGCCACCAAGCGTCGAGCCAATCCCGCCCAAGAACACAGCAAGCGGGTTAGCGGCAACGGCAAGGCTCACCGCTTTCTGGAACTGCGTCACTTCCACAGTAACTTGGCCATTGAATGTGCGAACCGGCCGCGCATCTTCGCCGGTCAAAGCAAACAGTTCAACATACAGCGCCTGATCCCCCGCTTCGTTCGGCGTGACCCGCCAGCGCCAGATATTTGGCGTATCGGTGCCAAGGAGTTGCACCTGCGGCGATACCAGCTCAATATCGAACGCCGCCCCGACAAGCGACGCTTTCACGCGGTCAGACACCCGCGCCCGCGCCTCGACAATCTCCCCAATGCCTGGCAGTCCGCCAGTGGCCGTCTCTGCGCCCGTCGCATCAAGCGAAAACGTCACATCAAACGGCTTTCCGAAACTGGCAATCTGCGGTGTTTCATAAGCCACAGGCACCTCGCGCAAGGCATCGTCAATGCGCTGCGCCTGATCAATGACCGGCAGAGCCGACGGAGCGGGCGCAGATGATCCGGTCAGCGGCGGAGCGCTCATCGGCATGGCATTGGGCCCAAAGATCGGTTCATCCGATGCCGCAGACTGCTCCGGTGTTGGTGGCGGTGGTGGTGGTGGTGGTGGAGGAGGCGGAGGCGGAGCGGGCGCTTCAATCGGCGGCGACACGGGCGGAGCACCTTCGAGCGGCTCGCCAAACATCTGCCAACCGCCAAACCCGGCCGCACCCAGCCCCACAATTAGGAGCAATCCAAAAAACAACCGGGCCATCCCTCACCTCCAACACAGTCGATTATCAATGTCAGAGCCTAGCAGATCAATACAAGATCAAGAAGCCCCGCCCCTGCACTCGGTTCAAACCTGTCTGGCTGCCACATAAAACGCAATCGCCGCCGCATTGGAAATGTTCAGGCTTTCCATGACCGGCTGCATCTCGATCCGCGCCGTCCAGACACAGGCTTTGGCAACCGCGGGCCGCAATCCTGCCCCCTCGGCGCCGAACACAAGCGCGATTTTCTCGCCCGCCGGTATCGTTGCCGCCAAGTCCGCCGCAGCGCCTCCAGCAAGCCCGATCGTCGTGTACCCCGCATCCGCCAATTGATCGAGCGCGCGGGCGATATTGACCACACGGGTTTCAGCCACCATCTCCACCGCGCCCACCGCCGCCTTGGCCACAATCCCCGTCAGCGCGGGCGAATGGCGCGTCTGGAGCACAACACCGCCAACGCCAAACGCCGCCGCAGACCGCAGCACCGCGCCTAGATTGTGCGGGTCCGACACCTGATCGAGCACCGCCACAATTTGCGGACCAGCGGCGATCAGATCATCCAGCGCCACCGCCTCAAGCGGCCGGACATGCACCGCCACCCCCTGATGCACCGCGCCCGCCGGCAGCAGCTTATCAATATCACGCGCTTTCATCTCTTCGGCCTGATCGAGCCCCAGCCGTTTGATCGCATTGGGCGTGCCGACCTGCCGTAAAATCTTGCGATCCGGGTTCGCCAAAGCCGCCTCAACAGCATGGACACCCCACAGCCAGAGCGGCTCCATACTGCCCACAGATCGCGGCTTGCCGCTTTTTGCGTCAAATGGACGGTTGCGCGTTTTTTTATTGGTCACTATAAGAGCGCTCCGGCTGTTGGACTGCGTTGTAAACGCTCTTAAGACACCGGAAAGCGGCCGCGTCAAATTTTGATCCGGCAAGGCGCTCCTGGAGGGGTGGCCGAGTGGTTAAAGGCAGCAGACTGTAAATCTGCCCGCATAGCGTACACAGGTTCGAATCCTGTCCCCTCCACCACTTTTTGTTTGCCCATTGCCTACCGACCCGATGCGCGGGCCTCATTCAGATATTGTGCTCCGCCTTGGGCCTTGCGATGCTGTCAAAGCAAACCGGCTCCCTACGATGCAGCGCTGATTATGCTCGCGCCCCCTCTGCTGGTTGCCGAGGCCATACCGCTTGCGATGGGAGGCGGACTGATTGCAACGACGCTCGGCCTCACACACCTGGTCGGCGCTCCAATCTTTGCGGGCTTGGATCTGGCGCAGGTGCGGCACTTAAACAAAAAGACAGGTTTGGAATTCTCTGTTTCGTCCCGGGTCAGACACTTTGGCAGCAAGCGAGCAACCTGCAGGTATGCCCCCCCTTGATTGATCGTTTCCGAAGGGTCTATTCTGAACAGCGGCAAGGTTTCCGCGTATTGCGAGGAAACGGGACAAATCAATGAAGATTGGACGACCACCACATGATAGCCGATTGGGATATAACAGCGTCGCCTTGGCACCGTTTAAGTTCAAAAACTGGTGGATGCCCATTATTGTCAGCGCGCGAAATAAGATAGAAGCTGATTTGTTACGCTCTGACTTCTATGGAACCGCTCCTTTCTGGTGGATATCTATGGTTGTTCATCATCAAGATAAAAATGACTTCACCCCCGAATATGGTCGTATTAGCAGAAAGTTTGGTAGTCTTCCTATAGACTTCGAAATAGACACGCGTGATCTTGCAGATGCTGGAAAAAATGAGGAACGCATTCATCATTTATATAAACGTGCGGCTTTATCCGCATTAATACATGTTGGGAAAAAATACGACTTACCAATCAAGACATTGGAAGAAGAGCTATGCCAGTCGGAAATTGCATTGTCTGACTGCAAGTCAAATTAGCGTCTTCGATGGCTATCATTCAACATAGGGGCACTGTCAAAGCAAACCGGCTTGAAAGCGGAGATCCACAAATCATCGTCACAATGCCGTTGCGGGGGTCGTGGTCCAAGCCGTCTCCTCTCAGGCAGACTAGGGGGTTGGACAACCCTAATGATCGCGCGTTCGTCGAATTGGAGGTCAGGCCGAAGCAGAAACCTGAATGGGCTTTGCAAGACGCAACGAACTCCTGCACAATCGGCGCGCGCCTGATGAAAGACAGCGCTATTTAACGTACGATGGATGGACGCTCTTTTGTAACGGGCTCATATGACTTTGATTATGATCGCACCGGAATTGGCGTATATGGTCTATATACTGAATATAGTTCAGTTGGCATGCTCAGGTTCTGTGAGCCAAAACGCGGGGAGCGCCTGTAGAGCCTATCATCATCAAGCTAGAAGACGTTCTTGAGAGGCGGCTATCTCGCTGAAAAATGTGATTCAAGATCGCTATTGACGACGCGGCTTAACCGCAACCGCTCAATGGTCCACTATCAAACTTTGGTGCGGGTGAGAGGACTCGAACCTCCACGTCGTGAGACACTGGAACCTAAATCCAGCGCGTCTACCAATTCCGCCACACCCGCACGAGGGCCGCCGAAGCCGCCGGAATGGGGCGGTTTAACGCAGCCCGATTGAAGCTGCAAGCATTCATCTACATTAAAGTATCCGCGTGGTCGCGTCGCCGCCGAGCCTTACGATTTTCAGTGTGCCATCTGCATCGCGCTCAAGCTTTGTGACCGAGCAATGATCGGGCTTGAACACCAGCACGCGCGGGGTTTTCTCAACAAGGCCGACAATCGCATTGATCGCAACGAAATGACTGAAAACCACCGTCCCGTCCGGCAAGCCCGCAATCGTGGCGAGCGCGTTCTGACGCCAAGAGGACATGTCATCCGGCCAATCTCTAGCCATCAATTCGCGCAGCCATGTAACGCGGTCATCAATCCCCTCGGGCGTTATGATCTCTGAAACCGCAGGTTCAATCGCCACACCCTGCCCCAGTCTCCGCGCGAAGGGTGCCGCCGTTTCGCGACATCGCTGCATCGGGCTGGAGATCAGCGCTTTGGCACCGAGGTCCATCAGCGTGTCGGCCACCGCCTCGGCCTGCGCCTGCCCTTTTTCGCTGAGCCCGGGATCAGGATGTGCGCCCCAACTTGCTGCCGCCTCGCCATGCCGGACCAGATAGATCACGCGGGCGATACATCCAGCACATCGGTCGGCAGCTCACTATAGGCGCGCAAGGCCGCCTTATAAGCGGTCGGCCGCCCAATGTTCAGACGCGCCCGCGCCTCGGCGAGCGGCTCATGCAGCAAGTCCAATATGTCCTGATCGACGATTTTTTCCGCCGCGCGCCCGTTCTCCCGCGCCTCGCGCCACACGGCTTTGAGGTCGAGCGAATTAGGCAGCACTCTGCGCATTTCGCGGAAGCCCATAAAGGAGATGAAGATTACCCCCCGCCCGGGCTGTTGGCCATGTGTGAAGGCGAGCAGAGCCGCCTCGCCCAGCGCATCACGGCCATAACCGCTGAGCACATGATACATATCATGCGTGTCGCGCAGCCGGTCTCCAAACCAGGACAGATCATCGTCAAAACGCTTGCCAGCGGCGCGGTTGATCTCGCTTTCGGCGACAAGGCCAGCGGCAGTCAGGCCTTCGCGGGTCATGAAATCAATATAGGCGCGGCCCACACTATCAGGCGCAAGCTGGCCGAAACTTGCATGATCATCGAGCAGTGGCGCAAGCGACCGGCGCGCAGCAAACCGGGCTCGTCCCTCGGGCGTGCTCAGAGCGCGTCTGAAATTCTTCTCGAGCGAATTGCCGTTGAGCGCTTCGATGATGTAGAAAACCTGCGCGGTGTCTTCCTTGTCCACGATCAGCTTGCGCATATGCCCCATCGCTTTGAGCGGGCGGATGCGCGCGCGCGGGCGCGTTGGGTCGATGAAGATATCTTGGCCTGTCATAATATGTCTGTCTCGCAAAACGGCGCTGAAAACTGCCAGACCTGCATAGCAAACCCTGACGCCTGCGTCACCGTGATTCTGCCGCCGGTCCGCAGATCGCCCAAAACCAAGGCGATGCTGCCTGAAATTTAACCGCACTGCGCCCTGCCGATAAATATTTTTCCGAAGCCCTCGCCAGTGCCCCGTCCGCGCGATAATCAAAGGTTAAGATTTGCGACAAGCGAGACACCGAATGAAAAAGATAGAAGCCATTATCAAGCCGTTCAAACTCGACGATGTGAAAGAAGCGCTGCACGGGGTTGGCATGCAAGGCATGACCGTTCTCGAAGCCAAGGGCTTCGGTCGCCAGAGAGGCCATACCGAACTTTACCGCGGCGCTGAATATGTGGTCGATTTCCTGCCCAAGCTGAAAATCGAGATCATTATCCCCGACAGTTCCGTCGAAGACGCGATCGAGGTCATTTCCAAAGCCGCCCATACGGGCAAGATTGGCGATGGCAAAATCTTCATCTCCGACATTGGCGAAGCGGTGCGCATCCGGACCGGCGAACGCGGCGACCAGGCGCTATAAATCAAACCAAGGTCCAGAGCGGCCCAAACCCTTAACTCCAATAATAAAGACCCTTGATGGAAGGCACATTATGTCAGACGAAATTTTAAAACTCATGCAGGAAAAAGACGTCGAGTTCGTTGATCTGCGCTTTACCGATCCGCGCGGCAAGCTCCAGCACGTCACCTTCGACAAATCTATGGTCGATGCCGACTTCTTCACCGATGGTCAGATGTTTGACGGCTCCTCTATTGCCGGTTGGAAAGCCATCAATGAGTCCGACATGACCCTGATGCCCGACGTGTCCACGGCGATGATCGACCCCTTCTTCCAGCAGACCACGCTGGCGATCATCTGCGATATTCTCGACCCCGTCTCCGGCCAGCCCTATGGCCGCGATCCGCGCACGACCGCAAAAAAGGCCGAAAGCTATCTCAAAGCGAGCGGCGTTGGCGACACTGCCTTTTTCGGACCCGAAGCGGAGTTCTTCATCTTTGACGATGTGCGCTGGAACACCGAGCCGCAAAAGACCGGCTACAGCTTCGATTCCACCGAACTACCGTCCAATTCGGGCCGCGATTACGATATGGGCAATATGGGTCATCGGCCCGGGCCAAAGGGTGGCTATTTCCCTGTTCCGCCAATTGATAGCGAACAGGATATGCGCTCTGAAATGCTCTCCATCATGGGCGACATTGGGCTTGAGCCGGAAAAACACCACCACGAAGTCGCGCCCGCCCAGCATGAGCTTGGCATGAAGTTCTCGACCCTGACCACAATGGCAGATCGGCTGCAGCGCTACAAATATGTCATCCACAATGTCGCCGCCGCCTATGGCAAAACGGCGACCTTTATGCCCAAGCCCTATTTCAACGATAATGGCTCCGGCATGCACGTTCACCAGTCGATCTGGAACAATGGCAAGCCGCTTTTTGCCGGCGACCGCTATGCCGACCTGTCGGACATGTGCCTTCACTATATTGGCGGCATCATCAAACATGCCCGTGCGCTGAACGCGCTGACCAATGCGTCGACCAATTCGTATAAGCGGCTCGTGCCCGGCTTTGAAGCGCCCGTCATGCTCGCCTATTCGGCCCGCAACAGGTCCGCCTCGATCCGCATTCCGTTTGGCAACAATCCAAAAGCCAAGCGTATCGAGACCCGCTTCCCCGATCCGACGGCGAACCCTTATCTCGCTTTCGCGGCGCTGCTTATGGCGGGGCTTGACGGCATTGAGAACAAGATTGATCCAGGTGAAGCGATGGACAAGGATCTCTATGATCTGCCGCCCGAAGAAGCCAAAGCCATTCCGCAAGTCTGCGGCAGTCTGCGCGAGGCACTTGAGGCGCTCGACGGCGACCGCGACTTCCTCAAAAAGGGTGGCGTGATGGATGATGACCAGATCGACGCCTATATCGACCTGAAAATGGAAGATGTCGAACGCCTCCAACTTCATCCGCATCCGGTTGAATTTGACATGTATTACAAATGCTAAACTAGATCTATTCCTCCCGGAATCTAGCTTAGACCCTGGCCGGTGCATTTTGTGCACCGGCCATTTTTTTGGGGCTTGATGTCATCACCGCCCGCCCGCCAAAGACGAAACGTTTTTTCACGCCTTCGATTTTGAACTTTCCGGCAGATCGTGGCATAGTCGGGACATGCGCACACTCTTCGCCACCGCCATCGCCTCATTGTTGCTCGCTGGCTGCGCGACGACGCCGCCAAGCTCTTCCGAACAGGCGAACATTTGCAGCATTTTTGATGGCCGCAAAAGCTGGTATCGCGCGGCCGCCGCCACGCAAGAGCGCTGGGGCACGCCAATCCCGCTGCAAATGGCGATCATCAAAACTGAATCGAGCTTCCGGCACGACGCCAAACCTCCGCGCGGGCGGCGGCGTTTCTTCGGCATCGCAAAAGGCAAGCGCCCCTCCTCCGCGCGCGGCTACGCCCAGGCGCTCGATGGGACATGGGACGAATACAAAACCTCGACAGGTCGCCCCCGCGCCAGCCGACAAAACTTCTCCGACGCCAGTGACTTTATTGGTTGGTATACGGCACGCTCTGCCCGCTCGGCCGGGATCGCCATTTCGGACGCCCGCGCACAATATCTCGCCTATCATGAGGGCGCCGGCGGCTATACGCGCGGAAGCTGGCGGAGCAATACGCAGCTGATTGGCATTGCCGACCGGGTGGCCGCCGACACGGGCCGCTTCCAAAGGCAATTGGTAAGCTGCGAACGCAAGCTCAAACGCCGCGGCCTGTTCGGCTAAGCTCCGCACACAAATCTGAGCTAGATATGCAGCGCGCGATCCTCGGCGTCGAGCACCGCTTCATGCATCATTTCCGAAAGCGTCGGATGCGGGAAGATGGTGTGCAGCAAATCTTCTTCGGTCAGCTCCGCCTGCCGCGCAATCACATAGCCCTGAATCAGTTCGGTCACTTCCGCGCCGATCATATGCGCGCCGAGCAGTTCGCCCGTCTCCGTATCGAAAATCGTCTTGACCATGCCGTCGCCCGCCCCGAGCGCGATGGATTTGCCATTGCCAACAAATGGGAACCGCCCGACCTTGATCTTGTGCCCCGCCTCTTTCGCTTTCGCTTCGGTCAGCCCGACGCTCGCCACTTGCGGATGCGCATAGGTACAACCGGGCACATTCCACGCATCAAACGGATGGGCTTCATTCTTGCCATGAATGCCCTCAACGCAAAGCACGCCCTCATGGGACGCCTTGTGCGCAAGCCACGGCCCGCCGGTCAGGTCGCCAATGGCATAGAGCCCCGCAACGCCGGTCCGCCCAAACCCATCCACATTGATATGTGTACGGTCAATCTCGACACCAAGCGCTTCGAGCCCCAGCCCTTCGACATTGCCGACAATACCAACCGCCAAAATCACGCGGTCAAACTCTTGGGTTTCGCCTTTGCCGCCTTCGGGCGTGATCGTCGCCTTGACGCTGTTCTTGCCCGCTTTGAGGTCTTTCACACTGGCTTTTGTGAGAATGTTCAGCCCTTGCTTCTTGAACGCCTTCTCGGCCATCGCGGAAATTTCTTCGTCCTCGGCGGGCAGGATACGGTCAACCGCTTCGACCACGGTGACGTCCGCGCCAAGCTCATTATAGAAACTTGCGAACTCGATTCCAATCGCGCCGGAGCCAATAACGAGCAGCTTTTTCGGCATCACATCCGGCACCATCGCTTCCTTATAGGTCCAGATCAGTTTGCCGTCCGGCACAAGCCCCGCCTGCGGGATCGCCCGCGCGCGCGCGCCCGTCGCGAGGATCACATGCTTGGCCTGATAGGCCGTGTCCTGACCATCTTTATTGGCCTTGACGATCACCTTCGGGGCCGCCGCGCCCTTCTCCAGTCGCGCGTCGCCTTCGATCACGGTGATCTTGTTCTTCTTCATCAGGAATTTCACGCCACCCGAAAGCTGCGCCGCAATCCCGCGTGAGCGTTTAAC
>CALLCD010000046.1 GCA_938049795.1 uncultured Hyphomonadaceae bacterium
TCGATTTTGAGCTGCGAGCCGAGCCCGTCGCATTTCGGACAAGCGCCGAACGGATTGTTGAACGAGAACAGACGCGGCTCGATTTCGGGGATGGTAAAGCCGCTGACGGGGCAGGCGAAATTGGCGCTGTAGATGATCCGCTTCGGCTCGCTCTCGCCCTCTTCGATCTGGGCGTATTCGGCAATGGCAAGCCCGTTTGCAAGGCCAAGCGCCGTCTCGAAGCTTTCGGCAAGGCGCTGCTGCATCCCGTCGCGCACGACAATGCGGTCGACCACAACATCCAAGTCATGTTTGAGCTTTTTGTTCAGCGTCGGCGGCTCTTCCAGCTCGTAAAATTCGCCATCGACTTTGACGCGCTGGAACCCTTTTTTCAGCAATTCGGCAAATTCCTTGCGATACTCGCCCTTGCGTCCGCGCACGATGGGGGCGAGCAGAAAGAGCCGTGTGCCCTCTTCGAGCTTCATGGTCCGGTCAACCATTTGCGTGACGGTCTGGCTCTCAATCGGCAAGCCGGTGGCTGGAGAATAGGGCGTGCCGACGCGAGCCCAGAGCAGGCGCATATAGTCGTAAATCTCGGTCACGGTGCCGACCGTCGAGCGCGGATTGCGGCTCGTGGTCTTCTGCTCGATGGAGATCGCCGGCGACAAGCCCTCAATTGATTCGACATCGGGCTTCTGCATCAGTTCGAGGAATTGGCGCGCATAGGCCGACAGGCTCTCGACATAGCGGCGCTGGCCCTCGGCATAGATGGTGTCGAAGGCGAGCGAGGATTTGCCCGAGCCCGACAGGCCGGTCATCACCACAAGTTTGCCGCGCGGAATGTCGATATCGACATTTTTCAGATTGTGTTCCTTGGCGCCGCGAACGCGGATATCAGGGGATTCGCTCATAAGATCAGGGCCTTCTGCCGGCGGGTGTCGTTTCCTGTTTGCTTTGAACGTCAATCAATCGCGCGAGTCCAGCTTGACATCAAGAACAAAATAGGAACATATCGAATTGTCGCGATTAGAACTGCAATTGCCCATCAAGCTTGTGGAGAACCCCAAGGCTTGGGGCGGACAGATCATTCTGATGGCGATATGAGATAGATTGGATTCGGAAGCTAAAGATCGGAGATGTGTCATGGCAGGATCAGTGAATAAGGTTATTCTCGTCGGGAATGTCGGGAAAGATCCCGAAGTGCGGCAATTCCAGAATGGCGGACAGGTTTGTAATTTCACACTCGCAACGTCGGAGAACTGGAAAGACAAGAACACAGGCGAGCGGCGCGAGAAGACCGAATGGCATCGCATTTCCGTGCTGAGCGAGGGGCTGGTCCGCGTGGTCCAGTCTTACGTGAAAAAGGGCTCTAAGCTTTACATTGAGGGTCAATTGGAGACCCGCAAATGGCAGGATCAGAACGGCGTTGATAAATATACGACGGAAGTTGTGTTGCGCGGGTTTGGCTCGACGCTGACCATGCTCGACAGCCGCAACAGCGAAGGCGGCGGTCAGCGCGGCGGGTACAGTCAGGACTCTGTGGCTTATGGCAATCAGGGCGGCGGCGGCGGCGGCGGTGATGGCCCACGCCAGATGGAAGGTCCCGCCCAGAGCTTTAGTCAGGATCTCGATGACGAGATTCCGTTCTAGGGGATTGGCAGGCCACTAGGGCGTAAACACGTCCACAATGGCGCTTGTGTCTAAGCCGCTTGCCTGTAATGCGCCGCCGATGACGTAGATCTTTCCGTCTAATGCGACCGCGCCGAGGCCGTGGCGCGGGTTGGGCATATCGGGCAGGGCGGACCATGTGTCCGTGCTGGCATCATAAGCCCACGCCTCTTTGTAGACACCGCCGCCATCGGTGAAATATTCCCCGCCGAAGACATAGAGCTTGTCACCAATTGCGGTGGCGGCGAGCCCACCTTGCGCTTGCGGCATCGGGGCGGCGGTGCGCCAGCGGTCCTCGCGGGGGTCGTAGACTTCATGGGTTGCGACATTGCCACCGCCCACGGTACGCCCACCAACGACGTGTAGATTGCCGTCGATCACGTCACCGGCGGCCGAATTGCGTTTGGAGAGGCAGGGCGCAGCGGTGTCCCATTGGCCGTTGAGGTCTGTCAGTACGAAATGATGGTCTGTGTCGATATGATCGTCCCAGCTCGCATTTGCCTCGCCCTTGGGTGTGCGCCCACCGGCGAGATGCAACGCGCCATCGCCGACCACTCCAACCACCGCCTCCGCGCAAGGGACTGGGAGTGTGGGTGCGGCCGCGTTGGCGGTATGGAAGGGGGGACCGTACCTTGGATAGACTTGGGTAAAGCGCCAGCCCGTAGACTGCATGGTCCATGCGGCGTCGGCTGATGGACTTTCGAAACCGGCGAAAATCATGAGCTCACCGGCGAAGCTGACAAGATGTGGGTGATGTCTCGCCGTTGGCAGGGCCGAGCGGTTTGTCTGTCTTTCGCTTGGGCTGAACCAGGCTGCCGGAGGGTTGGCGCGCTCTGTTTCGCTTGAGTCCGGACCGACGGGGGTGAAGGTGTGATAGCTGTCAGTTGGCCCCGAAATCGTGCCATCTTCGGCCACAAAGCCGCCTGCGAGATGGATCGCGCCCATATGGACACATGGATATATCTCTTGGACTGGGAAAGGCAGCGCAATGCCGGACGACCATGCGCCATCGGGGCGCGTGGTTTGACGGGAGGGGGTGGGCTCTAAAACCTCTTTATTATCAGCGCATGAGACGGCAAATCCGGCAGCGGTGAGGGCAAGGGCGTGGCGGCGGGTGATGGGGTTTTTCATGGGGCTTATCTTATCGTTGAAATCCACCTGCGGAAACCCTGAAAATAAAGCGGTTTGGCGTTTGTGATGGGGGGGTGAAAGTGCTACTAAATGGGCTGGAATTTACCCCGCGCGATTCTAGCGATTGCCGCAACTTTGTGAGGCGCACTTGAGCGACGACAACACGATTGACGAGACCGGCGATTTGCCAGAACCGCCGCGCGAAGACGGCATTGATCCGATCAATATCGAGGATGAGCTCAAGCGCTCCTATCTCGATTATGCGATGAGCGTGATTGTCTCGCGCGCACTGCCGGATGTGCGTGACGGGCTCAAGCCGGTCCACCGCCGTATCCTGTTCGCGATGCAGGAAGGCGGCTACACGCCGGACAAGAAATACCGTAAATCCGCTGCGATTGTCGGGGATGTGATGGGTAAATATCACCCTCATGGCGACAGCGCGATTTATGACGCGCTGGTGCGTCTTGCCCAGCCCCATTCCATGTCGCTCATGCTGGTCGATGGACAGGGCAATTTCGGCTCGATGGATGGCGATCCGCCTGCGGCCATGCGCTATACGGAAAGCCGGATGGACAAGGCGGCACAATATCTGTTGGCCGACATCAACAAAGACACGGTCGATTTCCAGCCCAATTATGATGACAGTGTGCAGGAGCCGACGGTTCTGCCCGCGCAATTCCCGAACCTTTTGGTCAATGGCGGCGAAGGCATCGCCGTTGGCATGGCGACAAAAATCCCGCCGCACAATCTTGGTGAAGTGGTTGATGCGACCCTGGCCATGATCGAAGATCCGGCGATTGGCGACGAGGAATTGCTCGAGATTGTCCCGGGGCCAGACTTCCCGACAGGTGGGCTGATCATGGGTCATGCGGGCGCGCGCAAGGCGCTGCTCGAGGGCCGCGGCTCGGTCATCATGCGGGCAAAGACAACGATTGAAGAGACCAAGACCGGCAAGGAAATGATCGTTGTTCATGAGATCCCGTATCAGGTGAACAAGGCGACGATGGTCCAGAAAATTGCCGAACTGGTGCGCGAGAAAAAGGTCGAGGGCATTTCCGATCTGCGCGATGAAAGCGACCGGCATGGCGTGCGCGTGGTCATCGAGATCAAGAAGGATGCAAGCGCCGATGTCGTGCTCAACCAATTGTTCCGCTATTCGCAATTGCAGACCTCGTTCGGGGTGAACATGCTGGCGCTCAATGGCGGGCGTCCGGAGCTGATGAACCTGCGGAAAGTCTTGCAGTGCTTTATTGCTTTCCGCGAAGAAGTGGTGGCGCGGCGGACCAAGTTCGATCTGAACAAGGCGCGCGACCGGGCGCACAATCTGGTCGGTCTGGCGCTCGCGGTGGCCAATATTGACGAAGTGATCCGCATCATTCGCCATGCGCCCAACCCTGCCGAAGCGCGCGAACGTCTGCTTGAGAAAGCGTGGCCGGCCTCTGACATGCGCGCCATGATCGAACTGATTGCTGACCGGCGCACCAAATTTGATGATGAGGGCGCGATCCGGCTGTCGGACGAACAGGCGCGGCAGATTCTCGAGCTGCGGCTGCACCGGCTGACCGCGCTTGGCCGCGACGAGATTGGCGACGAAGCCAAAGGCCTGGCGGAGAAGATCAAGGATTATCTCGATATTCTCGGCTCGCGTCCGCGCGTCATGGACATTATCCGCGGCGAGCTGACAGAGGTGCGCGCGAAGTTCGCCGTGCCGCGCCGGTCCGAATTTGCCTTTGGCGGCATGGACATGGACGATGAAGACCTGATCGAACGCGAAGATATGGTCGTCACCTTCACGCATGGCGGCTATGTCAAACGGACCCCGCTGACGACGTACCGGACCCAGCATCGCGGCGGCAAAGGCCGCTCGGGGATGAAGATGAAGGATGATGACTTCATTACGCGGCTCTATTCGGCCAACACCCATACCGAAATGCTGTTCTTCTCGTCCGATGGCATGGTCTACAAAGAGAAAGTCTGGCGCTTGCCGATGGGCTCGCCGCAATCGCGCGGCAAGGCGCTGGTGAACATGTTCCCGCTCGGCAAGGATGAGCGGATTACCTCCGTGATGCCGCTGCCTGATAGCGAGGAAGAGCGCAATGAAATGGACATTGTGTTTGCCACCAGGCGCGGCGGAATCCGGCGGAACAAATTGTCCGACTTTGTGCGCGTCAACCGCAATGGCAAGATCGCCATGAAGCCGGACGAGGGCGACGGGATTGTCGCCGTCGAGATTTGTTCGGAAAAGGATGATGTGCTGCTGACCACGGCGCTTGCCCAATGTATTCGCTTCAAAGTGACCGATGTACGGGTCTTCTCGGGCCGGACCTCGACCGGCGTGCGGGGCATTCGCCTCAAAGACGAGGATCATGTCATCTCGATGGGCATTTTGCGTCATGTCGAGGTCACACCGGCAGAATCGCGCGCCTATCTCAAACACGCCTCGGCCATGCGGCGGGCCGTGGACGCTGAAGATGTGGCCGATGAGGATATCGAAACCGATGACGAGGAGGCGGGCGAAGACGACACCGCTTTGTCGCCTGAGCGCATTGCTGAACTTGGCGCGGCCGAACAATTGATCCTGACCATCACCAATAATGGCATGGGCAAACGCGCCTCGGCCTATGATTACCGGGTCACCGGGCGCGGCGGCAAAGGGCTGATCGCGCACCGGATCAACAAAGAGCAGCGGCTGGTTGCCTCTTTCCCTGTCGACGAGGCCGATCAGGTCATGCTGGTCACCGATGCCGGACAATTGATCCGCACGCGGGTCGAGCAGATCCGTCAGGCAGGCCGCTCGACGGCGGGTGTCTGGGTGCTGCGGACGGCGGATGAGGAAACCGTTGTTTCTGTAGAAAGGCTTGCAGAACAAGAGGATGACGACATAGATGGTGAGGACGGGCCGGAAACGCCCGCGCCGGACCCGGCACCTGACACGTAGGGCAACTTGTTCCTGATCAGATGAAATGGGCCGGAAACAGCCAGGCTTGGCAATGACGGGAGAGACAGTTTGCAACGTATAGGCATGTATCCGGGGACATTCGACCCGCTCACCAATGGCCATATGGATATTATCGCCCGCGCGGTGAAGCTCTATGACAAGCTGATCATCGGCGTTGCGGTCAATGAGGCCAAAAAACCGCTCTTTTCGCTCGATGAACGCGTGGCGACGGTGACGCGCGAGGCGGCCAAAACGGCGGGAAATGGCACCGCAGAAGTCGTTGTGATGCCGTTTCGGGGGCTGTTGATGCATTTTGCAGAGAGCTGCGGGGCAGGCTCGATTGTGCGCGGGCTTCGGGCGGTTTCGGACTTTGAGTACGAGTTTCAGATGGCCAGTATGAACGAGCAACTGAACCCCGACATTGAAACCGTCTTCCTTATGGCCGATGTTAAGCATCAGGCCGTAGCATCACGCTTGGTCAAGGAAATTGCACTGCTCGGGGGGGACATTTCCGCTTTTGTATCGGCGGAGGTGAAACACGAATTGCTGGAGAAGATTAAATGATTCGAGCCCTTTTACTTGGTTCCGCGCTTGCGGGCGTTTTGGCTTTTGGCGCGCTTTCGGTGGCCCAGGAGGAAGCGGAACCGGCGCCCGATGCTGTTGCGATCTCGTCTGAAGTGGCCAAAGCGGACACGGCCAATTGGCGCGCGGTGGACGCGGACCGGCTGATGGTGTTCGAGACGACAAGAGGCCGGATCATCATCGAAGCCTTCCCCGAATTTGCCCCGCTACATGTCGCGCAATTCTCGACCATTATCCGCTCGGGCGACTATGACGGAACAAGCTTCCACCGCGTAATCGAGAACTTTATGGCCCAAGGCGGCGATGTCTTCGCGCTGCATGGCCGCGATTCCGGTCTACCAAATATTCCTGCCGAGTTCACCTTCCGCCGGAACCCTGCCGAACTGGTGTTTGACATGTTGGGCGATCCGAACAAGGCGACGGAAGGGTATTATAAAGGCCTGCCAATCCGGACGGGATCTAAGTGGCTTGCGGAACTGAACAAGGATGGCCGCGTCGAGAGCAGCATTCCGCATTGTCAGGGCGTGGTTTCAACCGCGCGCCTTGGAAACGACACCAACAGTGCAAACGCACAATTCTTCCTGCTGCGTGCGCACAGCGATTGGCTCGACAAGGAATATACCCCATGGGGACGCATTCTCGCCGGACAGGACGCCGTCCAGGCCCTCAAAGTGGGCGAGCCGGTGGTCAATCCGGATATTCTCACGCGGGCCTATATGGTTGCGGATATGCCCGAAGCCGAGCAGATCAAAGCATGGGTAATGCGCACGGACGGGCCGGAATTTGCCGCAACGCTTGAGGCAAATGCGGGGGCAGCCGTGTGCGATTTGCCCGCTGTGCCGACCATTATCGAAGGCTAAGCGCCCGGTTTGGACTTGACCCCTTATGATTTCGAGCTGCCCGAGCGGCTAATCGCTTTGCGTCCGGTCGAGCCGCGCTCTGCTGCGCGACTGCTTGTGGTGCATGGCGATGGCCGGCTTGTCGATGCGCATATGCGCGATCTGCCGGAGCTTTTGCCCACGGGCGCGATGCTGGTGTTTAACGATACGCGTGTTCTGCCGGCGGCCCTTAGCGCGGTGCGGCCTGCGCGCGATGCGGCTGGCTCTGATGTCGAGGTGAGTGTCAATCTCGTCGAACTGGACGGGTCGGGCCATTGGAAAGCGTTGGCGCGACCGGGCAAACGGCTAAGGGTTGGCGACCGGCTCGAGATTGCCGATGGGTTCGCGGCTGAGATTCTGGCGAAGGATGAGAGCGGTCAGATTACCCTCGGGTTTAACCGCACGGGTGATGCTTTGATGGCCGCGCTTGAGGCGTATGGCGATATGCCCTTGCCGCCCTATATCGCGCGGCGGCGGAAGGCGGATGAGCGCGATAAGACGCATTATCAGACCCGCTTTGCCGGAGAGGACGCCGCGTCGGTGGCGGCGCCCACGGCGGGGCTGCATTTTGATGCGGATCTGATGGCGCGGCTCGATGCGGCCTCGATTGCGCGCGAAATGGTCCGGCTCCATGTCGGCCTCGGGACATTTGCGCCGCTTACGGAAGATCATTGGCAGGCGCGGCGGCTGCATGCCGAATGGCGTCAGATCACCCACGAGACGGCCACCCGTCTGAATACGGCGCGGGCAACGGGGGCAAAGCTTATCCCCGTCGGCACCACCGCCATGCGCACGCTTGAAAGCGCGGTCAGCGAGGCCGGGGAGATCCACACAGCGTCCGGCCCGACCGACATTTTCATCCTCCCCGGCGACCCCGTGCGCGCGACCGATGGTCTTGTGACAAATTTCCACTTGCCCCAATCGAGCCTGTTCATGCTGGTCAGCGCCTTGATGGGAACCGATGTGATGCAGGCCGCCTATGCCCATGCCATTGCGAATGATTACCGCTTCTATTCCTACGGCGATGCGTGCCTGCTCTTGCCCTAGCCGACCTGCCCACGATGGCGCAGCTTGGCGTCCGCGAGTATGCACGCCAGCATGGCTTCGGCCACCGGCACCGCCCGAATGCCGACACACGGATCATGCCGCCCCTTAGTGCTGACATGCACATTCTCCCCCTCGCGCGTGACCGATTGAACGGCGGTCAGAATGGACGAGGTCGGCTTGATGGCAAGGCGCGCGACAATCGGCTGGCCGGTCGAGATGCCGCCAGCGATGCCGCCATTATTGTTGGAGAGAAAGTCCGGTCCCGTCTCGCC
>CALLCD010000047.1 GCA_938049795.1 uncultured Hyphomonadaceae bacterium
GGGCTGGCTCGCCGAGCGCCCGCAGGTGCACCACCAGTACATTTTCCCCTCTTCGACCTCGACCGCAATCGGCTCTTTGCCCGCGATGACAGGTTTCTCACTCATCAGATCGTCTCCATTTGTGTAACAGTGCGCGCATTCTCATCGAGATCACCCGTATTCACCGTCGTGTTCGGCTCAAACAACATGATCTTGCATTCCTCCCCTTCCGAGCTTGGAAAATGCTCAACGCCTGCGGGCACAATAATGAACTGCCCCGCTTCAATCCGCTCGGTCCGGTCGCGGAATGCCATGACCAGAACCCCCTCAATCACAAGGAACAATTCGTCCTCTTTCTCATGACTATGCCACATAAACGCGCCCTGCAAGCGGGCCAGCTTGACGTGCATCCCGTTCACCTCGCCAACAATCTTCGGCTGCCAAGGCTCGGAAAAGAGCGAAAATTTCTCCGCAATATCAACTTTGGTCTGGGTCATACCGGACATTCCTTACAAGACTTTGGGCAACGACCGGTCTAATGTCGAGATGTTTAGACGGCCCGTCAACATCTCCCGCCCCAGTTGATGCAAATTCTGCCAGCGCTTTCAAAGGAGCCTCGCCATGTCTGCCCTGTTTGAAGAGCTTGATTATCAGGACACGCCCATCGGCCCGATCAGCCTGCGCCGCCGCAGACAGCTCTCGCTCGGGGTCGATGTTTTCGAGATCATCCTCGGCGAAGAACACCTGATGTCGAGCCTGTTTACGGCGTCTGAGATTGCCCTTGCCAAGCTCGGCCTCGCAGATCTGGCGGGCGACACCCCACGCAGTTTAGATATCGTGATTGGCGGCCTCGGCCTTGGCTACACCGCCGCCGCTGCGCTCGAAGACCCACGCATAAATGAGCTTCTGGTGATCGAACTTCTACAACCCGTCATCGACTGGCATGCGCGCGGCCTCGTCCCGCTCGACCCGCCGCTCTCGGCCGATCCGCGCTGCCAGCCAAGACAGGGCGACTTCTTCGCGCTCGCCGCCTCAGAAGCTGGCTTTGACACCACACGCGAGGGCCGCAAATTCGACGCCATCCTGATCGACATAGACCACACCCCCGACTGGCTCCTCGACGCCCGCAGCGGCGCGTTCTACAGCCAAGGCGGTCTACAGCAGCTCAGCCGCCACCTAAAACCCGGCGGCATCATGGGCCTCTGGTCCGACGCCCGCACCGATGAAGCTTTCGTCGCGCGGCTGGCCCAAGTCTTCAAATCCGCCCACGCCGAACCTGTCACCTTCCACAACCCCCTTCAGGACAAACCCTTCACACAAACGGTCTATTTGGGACAGAAGGGATAATCCTACTCCAAGAAGAGTCTGTGATACTTCACCAGCCTTTGGAAATGAGCGCTTAAGGCCTTTCTAAGGTGTGGCTCATCTTTAACGGTCTGAATATAATCTACCAAATTAAGGTATTGAGAGATCTGCCTTGGCAAACGCGCAGACGGCGCAAGCCGCTCAACACGCTCCTGCTCCTCTACAATCTGCAAAACCTGCTTTTCGGGCGCAACGGGGCTAAGGCCCTCACTTTGGACAAGCGCTTTCCCATTCATCAGCGCGCTGGACGTGTCAAAGAGTTGATAGAGATGCTGCTCAAGCGCAGAAATATCTTCTTTACGCTCAACAGGCCATGCCCAGACATAGGCAATCTCCCAGACATCAATCTGCCGATTGGCGATGACATCAGATCGCGCCGAACTTAGGTGCCGCCTGACGCGTGTGCGTATACCATCAACTGACTGGCCAACATATACGGGCACCTCATCAAGGTCGCACAGAGCATAAACCCCAATCTCGTCGGTTAACTGTCGCAACTGCGTTGTTCGGTACGCTTTAGGGTCCATCAGGCGGCGGCCTGTTCGGCTTGGGATGCAAGCAGCGGCTCGAACAACTTATCTCTCAGATACGACACAATGGGCACAGCAACCCCGTCGCCGGCAAGCTTGTAGCCTTGATTATAGTTTTCAGGCACGCAGTAGGAATCGGGCAACCCCATCAAACGCATGGCCTCGCGCACCGATAGAAGACGAGCGCGCACCTGGCCTTGTCCAACCACAAGAACTGTTTGCCGAGACGACCCGCCTCCAGGCGTGCGCAGACAACCTGCCACTCCATCAAAACGAACCTCTGCACGTTGCCGGACCTGTCCTTCGGCATTCTTGCGACCGCGTTTGTAAACCATGCCAATATGCAGAGCCGAACCGTCTCTACGTTCTTCAACTTTTGCAAGGTTAGCCTCTGACATGATGCTGAGCAGGAATTGGGTCTTATCATCCTCAAACCAACCGGAATTATGTTTGATATCGATCATGTCAGCGAGGCTGTGTGCGCACTTCTCTGGTTCATCCAATTTCCACCAGACCCAGTTTGAAGCGAGCTGCTTATCGAAATTGCCGACAGACCGAAGAAGTCGTCCGGAATGGAATTTGGACGTGGCAGTCTCAGATAACAGATCGGCGTCTATGGCCACATCATTCCGCACACAGACAACAAAAATTCGAGGCCTGCTTTGAGGCAGGAAATATTTCGCATCTATCTCGAGCGCCCCAACCCGATAGCCAAGACCTTGAAGGCTGCTGACAACATACTCAAAATCTCGGCCATTATTGCTCGTTACCAAACCGCCAACATTCTCAAAAGCAATGATTCTAGGACAATACCCCTTCGTTTTCGCTTCGGATATTTTTTCTATCCATGTCACGAAAACGCCTGAACGCGCCCCGGTTAAGCCTTCGCCCTTCCCGGCTAGGCTGAAATCCTGGCACGGACTGCTCGCCCAGTAGAGGTCGATGGGCTGGAGAAGCTGTTTGACATCCAGATCGGCAATATCTGCTTCAACGAGATGCCCGTCTCCCCAGTTTCTACGGTATGTTTCGCACTTTTTGGGGTCGATATCATTGGCCAAAACACACTGCCAGTTCTGGCCGAGCCCTTGCCTCACCATACCCCCGCCCGCAAAGAACTCAGCAAATCGCACTATTTTTGACCTTTGGTATTCGAATGCCCCGATTCCATATCGAGTATAGCGATTTGTAGCGCGCGCGCAAAATCAGCCCGCCGCCTGCTCCGCCCACTTCTCTGCCGCGCCGCGCGCCAAATCCCGCACGCGGCCAATAAACGCCTGCCGCTCGGTCGGGCTGATCGCCCCGCGCGCATCAATCAGATTAAACGTGTGCGACGCCTTCAAAGCATAATCATAAGCGGGCAGCGGAAAGCCCGCCTCGCGCAGCGCGTTTGACTGGCTTTCACAGTCGGCAAACCAGCGCTGGAGCATCTCCACATCGGCATGGTCGAAATTGAAATGCGATTGCTGGCGTTCATTCTCCAGGAAGACATCGCCATAGCTCAGCGGCACGTCAGAATCAGGCGCGTTGAACGGCATCTCCATGACATGATCAACCCCGAGCACATACATGGCAAGGCGTTCGAGCCCATAGGTCAGCTCGCCCGAGACGGGGCGCACATCCAGCCCGCCAACCTGCTGGAAATAAGTGTATTGCGACACTTCCATCCCGTCACACCAGACCTCCCAGCCAAGCCCCCATGCGCCCACGGTCGGGTTCTCCCAATCATCCTCGACAAAGCGGATGTCATGGACGGACTGGTCAATCCCGATCGCGTCCAGCGAGCCAAGATAGAGGTCTTGCAGATTGATCGGG
>CALLCD010000048.1 GCA_938049795.1 uncultured Hyphomonadaceae bacterium
GTGACACTCAGCCCGCTGGCGGTGACGCTGTGCCCAGTGGATGGACGGTTTGTGCGGCGCGAGGCAGGGCGAACGGTGGGGCAGATTGATCTGGGCGATATCGAAGTGCCCTTCTCCACAATTGACAGTTCGGGCGTTTTCAATTTTGCCGATGCCAAGCTTGACTGGGTGTCCGGCGACGCGCTGCGGATGACCATTCGAGGCCAACGCCTGTCTTTACCGATGCGGATTGGGGACCGGTCTCTGGAAATCGACAGTTCAGGGCCGGCCGTGT
Organism: uncultured Hyphomonadaceae bacterium; assembly: GCA_938049795.1. GTDB lineage: Bacteria > Pseudomonadota > Alphaproteobacteria > Caulobacterales > Hyphomonadaceae > CALLCD01. The sequence goes on from CALLCD010000048.1 coordinate 275, forward strand.
CGGCAATTGTCGGGGGCGGACCATTGCAAATTCTTGCCGCGCTCGAGGATACGAGGTTTGGCGGGACGATGATCCCAGCCCGTGTGCGCGCGGATGCGTTTTCATTTGATGGTATGGCGGCGGATGCAGGGTTTGAGGGTAAGCTGCGCGGGGTGGGCGTCCATATCTCCGACCTTGATGCGGATGCCCTCTACGAACCGCTGATAACGGATCTTGATGGTGATTTGCGCGACGGAGCTATCGGGATGACCGGCGTGCTGCGCAATGAAAAGGCTCGGTTCGGGATTGCGGATTTCCGGCTGGATCTGGATTTAGCGGAACTGGATGGTACGGTCGGTTTGAAAATGCGACCTCTGAATTTTGCGCCCGGTCGCTTGCAACCGACCGCCCTGTCGGAGCGATTGCGCGGCGTCCTGACGAGCACACGAGGCGTGTTGAGCGGGCAGGCGGATTTCAATATTGCAGGCGGCGCGCTGGATGGCACGGGCGAGATTGTGCTCGAAGATGTCAGCTTTGACACATTCAAAGCGGGGACTGTGACGGGGGTAAACGGGCGAATTGTGTTCGAGGATATTCTGGAACTGCGAAGTGAACCACATCAAGTGTTTACGATTGACGAGTTGAACCCGGGCGTGCCGCTCAAAAATGGCGTCTTGCAATTTCAGCTCAATGGCGCGGACGAGATGAGGCTGGAGACCGCGCGCTGGCCCTTTGCCGGGGGAACGATAACGGTGCGGCCGACGGTCTGGTCTGTGAACGAGCTCAATCAGGACATTATGGTCGAGCTGTCCGAAATTGAACTGGCCGAACTTGTCGAGACGCTGAAAGTGCCGGATCTGGTTGCGGCGGGTACGGTGTCGGGCACGTTCCCGATTGTGTTTGAAGGGGCGAATATTATGGTGCATCAGGCTGTTCTGAAGGCCGATGAAAGCGGCGGCACGCTGGGCTATACGGGCAACGCAACTGCGCCCGTCGAGGGGCAGAACGAATTGGCCGACTATGCCTTTGACGCGCTTCGCAATTTCAGTTTCACGGTGATGCAGCTTGGGGTCGATGGCAATCTGATCGGGCGCTTATTGCTGAGCATTGATATGACCGGCCACAATGATGATGTGCTCGATGGCAAGCCGTTCAAATTCGGTATTACGGTCGATTCGGATCTGTTGCCGCTGCTGACATCGCTGCGCAATTTGCCCAATGAAGCCTATATTTTCGAGGCGATCATGCTGGAAAGAGAAGCCGCAGAGCGCCGCGCGCAGGGTGAACAGAGCAACTAAGCCATGTTCAAACGCCATTCAGTGGGATAGACATAAGATCAATCGAGAAATCTAGGAGAGTCTGGATGCGTAAACTTGCAATAGGGGCGACGATAGCGGCGCTTGCGATGGCGGCCTGTTCGCCAACGGTCAAGATCGAGGCGCCTGACAAGCCGATCGAGATCAATTTGAACGTCAAGATTGATCAGGAAGTCCGCATCAAGCTCGACCGTGAGGTTGAAGACCTGATCGCTGACAATCCTGATTTGTTCTAGGAGGTAGATATGAACATGATTTTATCTTTCCGTACCGTGCTTGTGGGGCTGTTTCTGGCCTTTGCGATGGCCGTTTCTGCGCCGTCTGCCTCTGCGGGCGATCCGGTGATTGATGCGGCCAAAGCGGCGGGGACGGTTGGCGAACGCGCGGACGGTTATCTCGGACTGGTCACGGGCGATGCTGCGCCGGATGTGCGCCGCCGGGTCAACGAGATCAACGCCAAACGGCGTGCGCTTTACGAACAGCTGGCCCGCGAAACCGGAACCACGGTTCAGGAAGTCGGCATTATCACCGGCGAGAAACAATATGCGCAGACCGTTTCAGGGCATTTCTATATGGGCGCAGATGGCCGCTGGGTGGCCAAGCCCTGATCCCACGAATGATCATTTGATCTGTCAGCAATAGCCAGCGCCCGCTCAATGTCCTAAAGGCATAAAGCGGGCGTTTTGTTTTGGCTTTATCTCTTCGGTTTATGTCCTGAAAAGCCTAAGACTGGATGCGCGAATCGGGTATGGATTTGTGTTCGGTTTTTCAAGTCAGGTTGTCGCATGATCGATTCTTCTTCTCTTAGCGCTTTTATTGCATCGCGGATTTGTCACGATATGGTGTCGCCCGTGTCTTCTGTAACGAGCGCTATGGAAATGCTTGACGATGAGACGCTTGGCGAAGAGATGCGCGCGGCCTCTGAGGACTTGCTTCGCGACGGGGCGCTGAAGCTCGGCTCTTACATCAAATTTCTGCGCTATGCCTTCGGCGCAATGGGGCAGTCGGATTCGGTGGCGGACATACACGAAGCCAAGAGCATCATTGAAGCCTATGTGAACCTTCACCGTCCGACGATCGAATGGGACATCGAAACTGCGCATTTCACCTATCATCATGTTCGGCTGATGATGCATGTGGTGCTGTTTGCGATGACGTGTCTGCCCAGAGGCGGTGTGATATCGGTTGAGGTCAAGGATCATCACGGCCTGCCATCGCTCGTCATCTATGCCAGAGGTGAGCGGCCAAAACTCAAGCCTGAAGTGGTTGCCGCCGCGGCAGGCGAAACCCCTGAAGGGGGCTGGAGCAGCCGCAATGTAAACCTATTGCTTGCGACGATGGTTGCCAGAGAGTTGGACACCAATATTAGCGTCAATCAGACCAGCGACACCGAGATCGTTTTTGCTGCGAGCAAGCTGAGCCTGACAGCGCAGATTGACCGTGAAGGAATTTCTTAACTCCGCTCGGATAAGAGCAAGGAGCAGGGCGACAACAGAAAATGTTTTGTAGCTAGGAAATTGACCGATGAAAAATTGCCTTATTGTTGACGACTCGCGTGTTGTGCGCAAAGTGGCGGGACGCATTATCCGCGACTTGCAGTTCGACGTAACCGAGGCAGGGGATGGCGCAGAGGCGCTTGAAATTTGCCGGGAAACAATGCCCGATGCCGTGCTGCTCGATTGGAATATGCCGGTCATGAACGGTATGGATTTCCTGCGGGCGCTGCGGCGTGAGGACGATGGACACAAGCCTGTGGTTGTCTTCTGCTCGACGGAGAACGATGCCGACCATATCAGCGAAGCCATCCGGACGGGGGCGAATGACTTCATTATGAAGCCGTTTGACTCGAACATTATTGAGAGCAAATTTACCGAAGTTGGGCTCATTTAGCCCATAAAATGCCGTTTTTCGGTGAAAACAAAAGCTTGTGTTAACGAAATCAGCGCAACGTAAGTCCAATACATTATGGGTTGGGCAGGACGGATTTGTATGGATCATTCGGGCTATAATGAGATAGCGGATCTGGCGCTGCGCAAGACCGGGCAGGCCTTTCGCTCCAATCACCGTTATCTGGTCGAGGCCCGTTTGGCGTCGATCCTGCGGCGTGAAAATTTCTCTACATTGGAAGAATTGGCCAATTGCCTCCAGGCACGACCGAACTCGGTTCTGGAAGTCGAAGTGGCATCGGCCTTAACGGGCAAAGACACGCAATTCTTCGGTGATCGCAAAACGATCAGCCACATCGTGTCCTTTTTGGCGACCAGAGCGGAGAGTTCACGCACGAGCGGCCGGAAGCTGCGGGTACTTTGCGCGGGCGGCGGCACAGGTCAGGAAGCTTACTCGCTTGTGATCGAGGCGCTCGAAAATGCCCCTCAATTGTTTGAAGACGCGCTTTTGGAGATCACCTCGGTCGATATCTGCAAGGCCAGCACGCTGCGCGCACGCGCGGGGCAATATGGTCATTACGAGATCCAGACAGGGCTGTCGGCGCAGCGCATGCTCAAATATTTCAGCCGCTCGGACAATTCCTGGCAGGCTGGCAATATGTTGCGCCAAAAGGTCGATTTCTCGGTCTGCAATCTGATGACGGGGCTGCCAGAGCTGGGTCTGTTTGATGTTGTCTTGTGCCGCAATGTTATGCCGTCAATGGTCCGTCCGATTGCGATAGATGTCGCAGGTCAACTTTTGGATATATTGCAGCCTTGGGGGCAGTTGGTTCTCGGGCAGGAGGAGATGCTGCCGCAAAGTGTCACGGGCTTCATCCCGTCGCGCGATGTGCGCAATGCGCTTGCTCCGGCGAGTGCTAAGGCTGCCAGCAAGCCCCCTCAGGAGAGTGTAGCTTAAGGCTTCGGTTCGAGGTGTTTGATGATCGGTGTGGCGATGCCTTGCTGGGCGCGCGTGCCGAGGACCTCGCGGCGGAAGCGGTAATACTCGGCAGGCCGGCCGCCTGTGCTTGTTTCCATTTCGCCCGTACCGCCGACAAGACCGCTTCGATCAAGCGCGCGGCGGAAGTTTTGTTTGTGTAGACGCAATCCCAAAATCGCTTCGACGGATTTTTGGAGCATGGACAGGGTGAACTTTTGTGGCATGAGGTCGAAGATGACGGGCCGGTATTTCAGCTTGCCGCGCAGGCGGGAAATGGCGGTGGCCAGAATGCGGCGATGGTCGGAGATCATGGGCTGACCGAAGGCGGGTTTGGGCGGGGCGAGACCCGCGTCGAGGGCAGCTTCTTGCGCGAGGCCAGCTTCGTAGAGCAGTTCGTAGCGCTCCAGCACGCGCTCTTCGAGCCATTGATAATTGTCGAGACCGAAGGCAAGCTGTGTGCGGCGCTGGCGTTGGTCATGTCCAGCCGCCCATGTCATCAAGCGCGGAACAATCTTCTCCGCGATCAGGGCAGGCGGGCCATGGCGGTGGTCTTCCCATGGGAAATGGACATACCAGTCCCGCCACGCCGCTTCGAAGGCGACATCGACATCGGACTTTCGCGGCGTCAAAGCGAGATAGCCGACCGAGATCTGGCGTCTATTGTCAGCTGTGGTGTTGGCCGCGTCGCTCGGCGGTGTGTCGTCGATGCTGTCGCGGTTTTGGTCGCCGAATGTGTAGAGCTGTTCGACATGGCCGAGGGTGAAGCCGGTCTGTTTGGCGACCCAGCCGCGCAAGGCCAGCTCGAAGGTTCGGTCCGTATCAGGAGCAAATTCGCCAAAGGGAAGCGCGGGCGCGTGTCCGCTCCGGCGGGTCTCGAGAAATAGCGGCGTGCCCGCTTCGACCGTGACGATGACCGCCGAGAGATCAATGCCCAACTCGACACTCATAGCGTGGCCTTTGCCATATCGGTGAGCAGGGCTTCGTGTCGGGCGAGAAATTCCGATTGGGCAAGGCCGACAGGTTTGGGCTCAAGGGTGAGATTGATCTCTGGCGGCGGTTTGCCGAAGAACTGGTTGGCTTCGGTTTTCGAGAATCCGGCAAGTTGGACCGCTTCAAACCAGGCGCAGATCATATCGGCGCGCTTGATCTGTTTTTTAAGCTTTGCGGGCGTAATGGCAGGGAGGCCAAAGCGCAAATGGACGGCCTGTTCGAGCCGTGTTTCGACGCCCTTATAGCTGTCGCCGAGAATGGCTTTGAACGGGGAGATCATATCGCCGATGACATATTCGGGTGCGTCATGCAGGAGCGCGGTGAGGCGTTCGGCGGGGGTGAGGCTGGGCGTGCGCTGGCTGCAGATTTGCTCGACGATGACAGAATGCTCAGCGACCGAGAAGGCATTTGCGCCAAGCGTCTGCCCGTTCCAGCGCGCAACGCGGGCGAGGCCGTGAGCGATGTCTTCAATCTCAATGTCTAGCGGGGATGGGTCCACAAGGTCGAGCCGACGCCCTGAGAGCATCCGTTGCCAAGCGCGCGGGGCGACTTTGGCGGGGCGTCGTTTAGAGGGGGTTAAGGAAACCATAGGCCCGTTCTAAGCCATTCAGGCAATAGGTAAAGAAATGAGGCGAATTTAGTTACGCTTTGCCTTGAAGCTTCCCGAATTGACTCAGACCTCGTTAAGATCATCGGGCGATAATGGCCTCAACAAAAAGTATACAAGGTTTTCGAGATGATGTCGCTTATGATGAATTTGGCCGAGAGTTCGGTCACGCCAATGGTTGTGCTGTCCTGTATCGGAATCGGTTTGGCCATCGAGATCTGGAAGACAAGCGACACACTCTTTATGGGGGATATATTCGCGGAAGGGTATGACGATTAGTCAGTCCTGAACCGAGGCGTAGCGTGGGGAAAGCGGCTTCCGTTCGGAAGTCGCTTTTTTCGTGGCTTTCATTCTGGCCGTGTAAGTGCTTTGATCTGTGTGGAGAAACACACGGGAGATAAGACAATGGGTTCCACGGTTCATGGCGTTTGCGATGCGAAATTTTCGGCGGTAAGGGCGGAGTTCGACAGGAATTTTGCCGAGCGCGGGGAAGTTGGCGCGTCGGTCTGTCTGAGCGTTGGGGGTGAGACGCTGGTCGATTTGTGGGGCGGTGTGGCCGATAAGGAGGCGGGCGCGGCGTGGACCGAGGACACAATGTCCATCGTGTTTTCCTGTACCAAGGCGGCAACGGCGATTTGTGCGCATATTCTGATTGATCAGGGCAAGCTGAACCCGGATGCGTTGGTGTCCGAGTATTGGCCGGAATTTGCGCAGAACGGCAAAGAGGCGACCACGGTGCAGATGATGCTCAATCATGAGAGCGGCGTGCCAGCGTTTCGTGAGCCAATCAAAGACGGCGGAATGCTGGACTGGGACTATATGATCGGGCGGCTTGAGGCGGAAGCGCCGTTCTGGGAGCCGGGCACGCGCAATGGCTATCATATGATCAGCTTTGGCTGGACGGTGGGCGAGCTTGTGCGCCGTGTTTCAGGGCAATCGCTCGGGGCGTTTTTTGCAGAACATGTGGCAGGGCCTACGGGGGCGGATTTCTGGATTGGTTTGCCGGACGGGTTTGACAAGCCGATTGCGCCGATCCTGATGCACACGCCGACGCCGGAGGATATGGCGAGCGGGTTTACGCAGAAATTGCTGACCGATCCGACCTCGATCCAGTCGCTGGCAATCTTGAATGTGGGCGGCTGGACGGCCAATCAGCCCGAAGCGCACAAGGCGGAGATTGGCGGCGCGGGCGGGATTTCGAATGCGCGCGGACAAGTGGCGATGTACACGCCGCTGGCGCGCAATGATGGCTCGCTTGTGTCGGCCGAGCGGCTGGCGGCGATGGGGCGGGTGTCTACGGCGACCTCGATTGATGCGACGCTGTTGTGCCGGTCGCGTTTTGCGTCGGGCTTTATGAAGTCGATGAACAATCGCGGCGTTGCGACGAGCCCGGGCATGTCTGCGCTGATCGGGGAGGCGGCTTTCGGCCATGTCGGCGCGGGCGGCTCGATCGGGTTTGCCGACCCTGAGTGCGGCTTGGCGTTCAGCTACACAATGAACCAGATGGGCGGCGGGCTCTTGATGAATGATCGCGGGCAGAGCCTGATTGATGCGGCCTATGAGGCGCTTGGGTATCGGTCGAATAAATCTGGCGCTTGGGTGCGGTAGAGCTTATCGGCTACTCGTCGCGGTTGAACGCAGACAGGGCGGCGGCGTGGAGGGCGTCAATGCCGACGGGGATGGCGGTTTGCGCATCTGGCGCGAAGAAGGGCGAGTGGAGCGATGGCAGGGCTTCGCCGCTGTCGATCTTTTCCGGTTCGACCCCGCCAAGCCAGAAGATCATGCTCGGGATTTTGTCGTCGGTGCGGCTGTAATGGGCAAAGTCTTCGCCGCCCATGACAGGCGGTGTCGGGGTCACATTCGCTTCGCCGATGACCGCGCTGATCGCCTCGACAGAGCGAGCGGTGAGCGCGGGATCATTGTATGTGGACGGAATATAGTCAGTCTCGAAAGTGACCTCTGGCGGCGGCGCGCCGAAGGTGGCGGCTTGGCCATTAGCGATCCGTGTGATGCCTTCGAGGAGGATGGTGCGCACTTCGTCCGAATAGGTCCGGACGGTGAGTTTCATCTCGGCGCGGTTGGAGATAATATTGTGCTTTGCGCCAGCATGGATCGAGCCGACGGTGACGACTGCGGGCGCTTGCGGGTCGACATTGCGGGCGACAAGGGTTTGCAGCGCGGTGACGATATGGGCGGCGATGACGACAGGGTCTTTGGTCGTGTGCGGATAAGCGCCGTGTCCGCCAGAGCCGTGGACTGTGATGTCAACTGAATCGACGGCGGCGAGGGCATAGCCTTCGGTGTAGCCAATGGTGCCGGCGGGCAGGCTCGCAGAGACATGAAGGGCGATGTTGGCGTCGGGCTTCGGGAAGCGTTCGAACAGGCCGTCGGCGAGCACAGCGGGCGCGCCAAGGCCAAGCTCTTCGGCGGGCTGGGCGAGCATGACGAGCGTGCCGGACCAGTCGTCTTTTGTTTCGACCAGACGCCGCGCTGCGCCGACCCATGTGGTCATGTGAACGTCATGGGCGCAGGCATGCATGACGGGGCTGTCTACGCCGGTCCAGCCAATGTTTGTCGCCTTTGAAGCATAGGGTACGCCGGTCTGTTCGGGTACGGGCAGCGCGTCTGTGTCGGTGCGCAGGAGGATGGTCGGGCCGTCGCCATTGCGCAAGACGCCAACGACGCCATAGCCGCCAACCCCCTCGCGGACCTCGCCCTGATCGCGCTCGGCTTTGGCTTTGACCCAATCATCGCCAAGGCCGGTGGTGACCTCGAAACCGAGGAGGCCAAGCTCTGCGGCAAGCTGGTCTGCGGTTGCGCTTTCCTGAAAGGAGAGCTCGGGATTTGTGTGGAGGTGTTGATAGAGAGTTTGCAAGTCGCCGCCCGGGGCCGGTGGGTCTGCGAAGGCCGGTGCGCTGAGGGCAAGGCTTGCAAGGCTGAGAGCAAGGACGGATGCGGTAAGCGGGCGGGGCATGGCGGACTCCAAGGGTTGCGATGGGTTGTTTATTTTCAGGCTAGTCGGTGTCGCCCGGTCTGTCAGGGGTTTGATTGAAAAAACTCACGAGCAGCGGATTGGTGATCTCTTGCATTTGATAGTTCAGGCCGTGTTCGCCTTGGGGGAGGGCTTCGATGCGCGCGGCGGGAATGAGCGCGCCGAGTTGCGGGGCGCTTTCGGGGGGCACGGTTTGGTCTTTGCCGCCGAACACGGCCATGACGGGAACGCCGGTTGCGCCGAGGCGGGTAAAGACCGCGTCCTGATCGCGCATGGGCAAATGGCGATAGCTTGACAGGAGGGCTTGGAAATAGCCGCGATAGGCCATTTGCGCGGCGACATCGCCTGCGAGCTTATTGGCGGGGTCTATCTTGGCCTCGTCATATTGTGGATCGCTGAGGAGGATGCGCTTGCCGAAGATGCGCCAGACCCAGTCGCCAAGGATCGGGGTGCGCAGAAGCTTGTCATTGGTGTCGCCCGCTTCGCCGCCAAGGCTGAGGCCCGCCGGAACGAAGAGGAAGAGCTTTGAGACGCGTTCGGGATGGCGGGCGGTGAACTCGGCGGTGATGACCCCGCCCATAGACAGGCCGACCAGTCCGACGGGGGCTTCAATGCCAAGCCCATCGAGCACGGCGATCAGTTCGGCATCGTAGAAATCGGGCGTGTAGTCGGCCTTGGGGCGGTCGGACCAGCCGCGCCCGAAATGGTCAAAAGTCAGAACGCGGTAGCCGGCGGCGACCAGCGCATCGGCGTTTTGCTCGAAAATGAAGTTTGGGGTCGAGAAGCCATGCGCCATGACGATGATAGGGTCGCCTTCATCGCCATGCCAGCGATAATGGATCTGGCCTTGATCTGTGGCGAGGAAGGCACCCGGGGCCAGCGCGCGGGCGTCATCGTCCAGCTTGGGTGTGTGCTGGACGGTATAGACATAAAGGGCCGCGGCGGCGAGGGCGACCAAGACGATGATTTCTAGGACGATCTTGAAAAATTTGAGCATTCTGGCTGGTTCTTTTTCGTTGATGAGGGCGCGTTAGCTTACTTACCCTTCCAGACTGGCGCGCGCTTTTCGATAAAGGCTTTCGGACCTTCCTTGAAGTCCTCGGTCTGGGCGAGGCCGGCAAATTCGATCTGACCGGCTTTGAGCAGGGTTTCGTCATCATCAACAAGGGCGCGTTTGGCGACTTTCTGGCTGGCTTGAACGGCAAGCGGCGCATTGGCGCAGATCCGGTGGGCCATTTTCATGGCTTCGTCCATAACTTCGGTCGTCGGGCAGACCTTGTTGACCATGCCAAGCTCATAGGCGCGCTGGGAAGAGAGCGGATCGCCGGTGAGGATGACTTCGAGGGCCGGGGCCATGCCGATGGCGCGGGGGAGGCGGTAGAGCCCGCCGGCTGCGGCGACAAGTGAGCGTTTGACCTCGGGCAGGCCGAAATTTGTTTCCTCTGAGGCGATGATGATGTCGCAGGAGAGGGCGATCTCCGTGCCGCCTGCAAGGGCGCTGCCGGTAATAGCGGCGATGAGCGGCTTGATCCGGTCGCGCGCGACAATGCCGCCAAAGCCGCCCTTGTCGGTGCGCATTTCGCCGCCCTTGCCTGCGGCTATGGCTTTAAGGTCCGCGCCCGCGCAGAAGGCTTTGCCATTGGCGGTCAGACTGGCAGCCCAGAGACTTGTGTCCGCTTCATAGGCGTCGAGCGCTTTTTCGAGCCCTTGCGCAACCTCGCCATTGACGGCATTGCGCGCTTCGGGGCGGTTGAGCGTAATGATCGCTACGGGGCCTTCGGTTCTGTATTCGACAACCATAGTTTCTTCCTTCCAACTCTTTGATATTTTTCAGTTGATAATGCGTGTGTCGTGCAGTCAAGCAAGCGATTTGAGTAAATATCAATCGCTCTGCCTGTGCTCGCAGCGTGGCGGGCGCGTTTAAAGGCGCGCGCACGGCGTGGACACGGGGCCATCGCTGTGACATAAGCGCCGCCTTCAATAGAGTTTCAACCCCCCAAAAGGCTTGCCGGACCGGCGCCACCGCAGGAATAAAGATTATGGAAGTTACCGAGACCAATGCTGAGGGCCTGAGCCGTACATTCAAAATTGTTGTGCCCGCGACCGAATTGGCGGCCAAACTCGATGACCGGATCGCGGAAATCCGGCCGCAAATGAACCTGAAAGGTTTCCGGCCGGGCAAGGTTCCTGCCTCTCACGTCAAGAAAATGTTCGGCAAGTCGATCATGAGCGAACTGATCGAAGGTCTGGTTGGCGAATCCAATCAGAAAGCGTTCGAGGACGCCAAGATCCGCCCCGCCTCGCAGCCGGACATCAAAATGGTGGACGATATCGAGAAAGTGCTCGAGGGCGATGCGGACCTTGCTTATGATCTGAGCGTCGATGTGATGCCAGATTTCGAGCCTGCCGACATCAAAGTGATCGAGCTTGAGCGTCCTGTCACCAAGGTCGCTGACGAGGATGTTGACGAGGCGTTACAGAAGCTGGCCGAGCAGAATGTGAAGTTCGAAGCGCGCGGCAAGACGGCCAAGGCGAAAGACGGCGACGCGGTGGCGATTGATTTTGTCGGCAAGATTGATGGCGAGGCGTTTGAAGGCGGCTCTGCAGAAGATCAGGCTGTGGTCATCGGTGCCGAGCGGTTTATTCCGGGCTTTGAGGAACAGCTGATTGGCGTGAAAGCTGGCGACGAGACGGAGCTGAAAGTCACATTCCCCGACGATTATCCCTCCGAAGACCTCAAAGGTAAGGATGCGGTTTTCGAAGTGAAAGTGAACGAAGTCCGCGCGCCGAAGACGCCAGATGTGGACGAGGAGTTTGCCCAGAATTTCGGGCTTGAAGGGCTCGATCAGCTCAAAGAGATGATCACCGCGCAAATCCAGAACGAGCATGACGGGGCCTCGCGCCAGAAAGCCAAGCGGGCGCTGCTCGACATTCTCGACGATCTGCATTCGTTTGATCTGCCGCCGAAAATGGTCGAGCAGGAGTTTCAGACGATCTGGGCGCAGCTCCAGCAGGAGAAGGAAGCGGGCAATCTGGATGAAGCCGACTCCAAGAAATCTGACGAAGAACTTGAGACCGAGTATCGCGGCATTGCCGAACGGCGTGTCCGGCTCGGGCTGGTGCTTGCGGAAATTGGCCGTGTGGCTGATGTTAAGATTACCGATCAGGAAGTCCAGCAAGCGGTCATCGCTGAAGCACGGCGCTTCCCCGGCCAAGAGCGCGAAGTGGTCGAGTTTTTCCAGAAGAACCCGAACGCGATGGCGCAGGTCCGCGCGCCGATCTATGAGGAAAAGGTCGTCGATCACATTCTCGAAGTGGCGAAAGTCACCGACAAGGATGTGTCCAAAGAGGATCTGTTCGCCGAGATCGAAGAGTAGGCGGGCTCGCCTCTCTCATTTGACATGGAACAAGCCGCTGGCCTCGCGCTGGCGGCTTTTTCTGTGCGCGCGGGGGAGGATAAATCGGGCGGCAGGCATTGCACGCGCTGGCGGAGCCGCCTAAACCGGCGATAAGTTAGGACTGATCGAACAAAAGGCGTAAGGCAATGTCGAAATCTGCTTTCATTTTCCCGGGGCAAGGGGCTCAATTTGTCGGCATGGGGCAGGATCTTGCTGCCGCGTTTCCATCCGCGCGTGAGATGTTTGAAGCGGTCGATGACGCGCTCGGCGAGAAGCTGACGCGGATTATGTGGGATGGGCCGGAAGAGGCGCTCAAGCTGACGGCGAACACGCAGCCAGCGCTGATGGCGGTCAGCGTGGCGGTGATGGCAGCGCTCAAGGCCGAGTTTGATGTGTCGATCGAGCGGGCGGATTTTATCGCAGGGCATTCGCTGGGCGAGTATTCGGCGCTGTGTGCGGCGGGCGCGTTGAGCGTGGCCGATACGGCGCGGCTGTTGCGGTTGCGCGGGGAGGCGATGCAAAGCGCTGTGGCGGCGGGCGAAGGCGCGATGGCCGCGCTCCTGGGCGCAGATGATGCGCAGGCGCTTGCGGCATGTGAGGCAGGTGTGAAGGCAGCGGGCGGGGTTTGCGAGGTTGCGAATGACAATGCGCCAGGCCAGCTTGTTTTGTCGGGCACGAGCGGTGCGATTGAGGCCGCCTGCGTGTTTGCGCGGGAGCACGGCGTCAAGAAAGCAGTGCCGCTGGCGGTCAGTGCGCCGTTTCATTGCTCGCTCATGGCGCCGGCTGCCGAGGCGATGGCGGCAGCATTGGAGACGGCGGACATTAAAGCGCCTGCTGTGCCGCTGGTGGCGAATGTGACGGCGGAGGCCACATCTGATCCTGATGCGATCCGCGCTCAGCTTGTCGCGCAAGTAACTGGTCGCGTGAGGTGGCGCGAATCGGTTCAGTGGATGGTCGGCCAAGGGCTGGAGACGGCGATGGAGGCGGGCGCTGGAAAAGTGTTGACGGTGATGAACCGGCGCAATGAGCGTAGCCTGAAGGGCATCACGCTCGGCACGGTCGAGCAGCTTGAAGCGTTTGCCAATCCGGCGGCGGACTAGGACAGACAAAGTGCGCGGGGGCGGGGGTTTGCCCGCCCGTAACCTAATCGAAATTGGAGACATTGAATGTTTGATTTGAGCGGAAAAACGGCTTTGGTGACCGGCGCATCGGGCGGCATCGGCAAAGATATTGCGACCACGCTGTCGGCGGCGGGTGTCAAGGTTGCACTATCTGGCACGCGGCAGGCTGTGCTTGAAGAGGTGGCGGGCGCATGTGCCGGTGATACTGCGATTGTGCCGTGCAATCTGTCGGACACAGAGGCGGTGGGTGGTCTGGTCGCAGCCGCCGAAGAGCAAATCGGTCCGCTCGATATTCTCGTTTCGAATGCGGGGCTTACGCGTGATCAGCTGCTTTTGCGGATGAAAGAAGAGGACTGGGATCTGGTCCAGAATGTTAATCTGGGGGCGTATTTCCGGCTGGCGAAATCGGCTCTGCGCGGCATGATGAAGCGTCGGAGTGGGCGGATTATCGGGATTACGTCGATTGTCGGGGTGACGGGAAATGCCGGTCAGGCGAACTATGCGGCCTCGAAAGCGGGCATGATCGGCTTTACCAAATCACTCGCCGCAGAAGTGGCAAGTCGCGGGGTGACGGCCAATTGCGTCGCGCCGGGCTTTATCAGCTCACCGATGACCGATGTGCTGCCCGATTCGCAGAAAGAGGCGCTTTTAGGCTCGATTCCGGCCGGAAGACTGGGCGAAGGGAGCGATATTGCTGCCGCTGTGGCGTATCTGGCGTCCGATGAGGCTGCTTATATTACGGGCCAGACCTTGCATGTGAACGGCGGAATGGCCATGATTTAAGCCATCGAGATGCGCTCGGTACAATTTCTGGCTTGGCGCATCAGGAAACTGTGTGCTAACCGCAACACTTCCGGGCATCGTGCCGGATAATCCAGACACCAATTATGAAGAGGGTGCCTTATGTCTGACGTTCTTGAACGTGTAAAAAAAATCGTTGTCGATAATCTCGATGTGGAAGCTGACAAGGTTGTAGAGAGCGCAAGCTTCATCGACGATCTTGGCGCAGACAGTCTTGACCTCGTCGAGCTGGTCATGGCTTTCGAAGAAGAGTTCGATATCGAGATTGCTGATGATGTTCAGGAGAACATCCGCTCGGTTGGTGACGCGGTCACTGAAATCAAGAAGACCACCGCTTAGAGGAGATCCGCTTTGCGTCGTGTCGTTATTACTGGAATTGGTCTTGTCACCCCGCTTGCCGGAAATCGGGAAGCCTCATGGAAGCGCCTGATCGAAGGCAAATCGGGCGCCGGACCGATTGATGTATTCGATACGACGGATATGCCGTGCAAGATCGCCTTTCAGGTGCCGTGGACTTCGGGACGCGGCGGCGGCGAGGGCGATGCAGAAGCGTTTGATCCAGATACGGCGGCGTCCAAAAAAGAACGCCGTCGCATGGACGAGTTCATCCTCTATGCGATGGGCGCGGCAAATGAGGCGCTGGAAGACGCTGGTTGGACCCCCGAGACTGACACCGAGCGTGAGCGGACGGGCGTTTTGATCGGGTCGGGCATTGGCGGTTTGCAGTCTATCGCCAATTCGCAAATGGATTTGCACAATGGCGGGCCGCGTAAAGTCAGCCCGTTCTTTATTCCTTCGGCGCTGATCAATCTGGCGTCCGGTCAAGTGTCGATCAAGCATGGCCTTAAGGGGCCTAATCATTCGGTGGTGACGGCCTGCGCGACGGGCGCGCATGCGATTGGCGATTCGGCGCGGATTATTCGCGATGGCGATGCAGATGTGATGCTGGCAGGCGGTGCGGAAGCGTCGATTTGCGAGCTGGGCATTGCTGGCTTCTGTGCGCTCAAAGCCATGTCTACGAAATATAATGATGACCCGACCAAAGCCTCGCGGCCCTATGATGAGGGACGCGATGGATTTGTGATGGGCGATGGCGCGGGGATTCTCGTGCTGGAAGATTATGACCATGCCAAAGCGCGCGGCGCGACGATTTACGCCGAGATTGCCGGTTATGGTCTGTCGGGCGATGCGTATCACATCACCGCGCCGGCTGATGGTGCGGAAGGTGGACGGCGGGCGATGAAAATGGCGCTCGACAATGCTGGTCTGTCGATTGGCGATGTCGATTATGTCAACACGCACGGCACGTCGACCCCGCTCGGGGATGAGGGCGAGATCCGCGCGTTGGAAAAACTGCTGGACGGCGACGCACCGAACTTTTCGCTGTCGGCAACGAAATCTGCCATCGGGCATTTGCTTGGTGCGGCGGGCGCTGTTGAAGCTGCGTTCTGTGCGCTGGCGATCCGCGATGGTGTGATGCCGCCGACGCTTAATCTTGCCAATCCGAGCTTTGAGACGGACATTGATCTGATCCCGAACATGGCGAAAAAAGGCAATGTGAAAGTTGCGCTGTCGAACTCGTTTGGCTTTGGCGGGACGAATGCCGCCCTGGTGATGAAGGCCGTCGATTAAAAACTTTCTGGCGGGCGATGCGCTCCGGCGTGTTGCGCGGACATTCTGAGTGAGGAGCATATGCGATTTATCAAAGCGCTTGTTTCGCTCCTGATCGTTGCTATCATTCTCGGAGGCGCGGGATTGCTTGGCGGCTATGTCTGGCTGACCAATGAGATCGTCAAACCCGGGCCATCGCAAACCGAACAGAGTTTTGAGGTTAAGTCCGGAGAGGGGCTGAACGCCATTGCCGCGCGGCTTGAGGCGGATGGACTGATCAGCGATGATCTGTTGCTGCGGCTGGCCTTCCGGCTCGAAGGCGCAACCGGACAGGCCAAGGCGGGGGAGTACCAGTTTGGACCCGGGCTAAGCGTTGCGGAAACGCTGGACCGGCTGATTGAAGGCAAAGTGATCCAGCACAGGGTGACGGTGCCCGAGGGGCTGACCGTGGCGCAGACGTTCCGGATTTTAGAGGCGAATGAGACGCTGGTGGGCAAGCTGCCCGACGAGTTGCCGCCGGAGGGAAGCTTGCTGCCGGACACGTATTTTTTCGGGCGCGGGATGACGCGTCAGGGGATTGTCGATCTGATGCAGACGGCGCAGGCGGACTTGCTCGAAGAGTTGTGGCCCGCGCGGCAGGACGGCTTGCCGTTTGCGACCCCTTATGAAGCGGTGATCCTCGCCTCGGTGGTGGAGAAGGAAACCGGGCTTGCAAGCGAACGCGGGCAAGTGGCGGGGCTGTTTGTCGGGCGGCTGAAACGCGGTATGCGGCTGCAAAGTGATCCAACGATTATTTATGGCGAGTCGGGCGGGGAACCTTTGCGCGACGCGAATGGCAACCGGCGCGGCATTCGGCGCTCGGAGATTAACCGCGTGACCGATTGGAACACATACCAGATTGACGGGCTGCCCAAGACGCCGATTGCCAATCCCGGGCGCGATGCGATTGCGGCCGTGTTGCAGCCCGAAAGCACCGAATATGTGTTCTTCGTGGCGGACGGGACAGGCGGGCATAAATTTGCCAAGACGAATGCCGAGCATGAGCGCAATGTTGCGGCCTATCGCGCCTATGAGCGTGAGGAGCTGGCGCGCGAGCGGGCCGAGCGCGACGCGCAGGCGGAGCCATGAGCGCGCTTTCGGGCATGACCGGATTTGGTCGCGCGGGCGGCGAGGCTGACTGGGGCAGCTGGACGTGGGAAGCCAAAGCGGTCAATGGGCGCGGGCTGGATGTGCGGGTCAATGTGCCCGCCGGCTTCGAGGGGCTCGATCAGGCGGTCAAGAAAAAGGCGAGCGCGCAGTTTACACGCGGGAATATGCAGATCGGCTTGCGGATTGAACTGGCCGAAGCGAGTGATATTGCCATCAATGAGGCGGCGCTGGACTTGCTTTGCAAGGCGTTTGAAGCGCGGGTCGGGCATCCGCCGGCAGGCGAGGCGATGGCGAGCCTGATGACGGCGAAGGGCGTGCTTGACGCGGGCGGAAGTTCTGGCGCGGCGCTGCGGGGGCTCGGGCAGGCGCAGGCGGTACGCGATGCGCTGTTGGCATCGGCCGAAGACGCGCTCATCGGTTTGGCGAAGACGCGGGGCGAAGAGGGCGCGGCGCTGGCGGCGATTTTGTCCGGCGCGCTTGATCAGATGGCGGGGCATGTCACGCAGGCGGAGTTGGCGGCGGGCGAGCAACCGGCGCAGGTGAAAGAACGGCTTGAGGCACGGCTTGGTGAACTGAAGGCGGAGCAGGCGGTGGATGCCGAACGGCTTGCGGCGGAAGTCGCGATGACGGCGGCAAAGGCGGATGTGCGCGAGGAGCTGGACCGGCTGGCCGCGCATATCGAGACGGGGCGCACCTATTTGGCATCAGGCGTGCCGGTTGGGCGGAAGCTTGATTTTCTGGCCCAGGAACTGAACCGCGAGGCCAATACGCTGTGTGCAAAGTCTGCGTCTCTGGCTTTGACGAATGCGGGACTCGCGCTCAAAACACTGATTGACCAATTCAAGGAGCAAGCAGCGAATGTCGAATAAGGGGGAGGTCCGGCGCGGGCTGATGCTCGTCATTTCAAGCCCGTCAGGAGCGGGCAAGACGACGTTGGCGCGCAAATTGATGGGCGAGTTTGAGGATGTGGCGCTGTCTGTCTCGGTGACGACGCGGGAAGCGCGGCCGGGGGAGACGGATGGGCAGGACTATCATTTCCGTTCCCATGACCAGTTTACGCGGATGATTGCCGAGCGCGGATTTCTCGAATGGGCCAAAGTGTTTGACCATTATTACGGCACCCCGCGCGCGGACACCGAAGAGAAGCTCGCGAACGGGAAAGATGTCCTGTTCGATGTCGATTGGCAGGGGGCTGATGCGCTGCACGATCAGGTGCCGAATGATTGCGTGTCGGTGTTTGTGCTGCCGCCAAGCATTGAAGCGCTGGAGCAACGCCTCTCGGCGCGGCCCGGCTCGACGCCGGAGATTGTTGCGCGGCGGATGGCGGATGCGAAAGCGGAGATACGTCATTGGCGGCGCTATGATTATTGCATCATCAATGATGATCTGGAGGAGGCTTATGGTCAGCTTCGCCGGATCTTGCTGGTGGAGCGGACCAAGCGGCTGCGTCAGCACAATCTTGAAGACCATGTGCGGGCGCTGCTTGGCGAAGGCTAGCTTGCCAGTTGGGGTGCAGCGGGGGCATGGTCTCCTATGACCGAGAAACCGGATATAGCATGTGTCGTTCTGGCGGGCGGGGCAAGCGCGCGCTTTGGCGGGGATAAGGGGCTTGCAGTGTTGCAGGGGCGGCCGCTGATTGGGCATGTTTTGGAGCGATTGCGGGCGCAGACGGGCGGTGTTGTCGGGGTGAATGCGGCGGAGGGCAGTTCTTATGCTGCGTTTGCGGATGTGGTTGTGCCGGACCTATTGGGCGGCGGGCTTGGGCCGCTGGCGGGGGTGCATGCGGCCTTGAGCTGGGCGAAGGGGCAAGGGAGCGAGCGGGTTGTGACGTGTGCGGTGGACACGCCGTTTTTGCCCGATGATCTCGTGGAGCGGTTTTTGGCGACGGATGGTCCGGCTGTTGCGGCAAGCTGCGGCCGCGTGCATCCGGTGTGCGGGATTTGGCCGGTGGGGCTGTTACCGCAGCTTGAGCGGAGGCTTGCGGACGGGCAGCGCGCGGCTTGGGGCTGGGCGCAGCATTGCTGGGCGCAGCGGATCGAGTTTGCTGCGCTTGATGGCCTTGATCCGTTCTTCAACATCAATACGGCTGAGGATTTAGCCGCTGCGTCAAAGCTTTAGCGGCCAAGCTCTTTCATGGCTTCGTCGAGACCGCCAAGGGTCAGTTCGAACATGCGCTGGGGGCCGATAATCTCGCGGATGAGCTGGATCGAGCCGGTATGGTCCCATGCGCTTGATTTGACGGGGTTGAGCCAGACAAGGCTTGGATAGATCTCGGCAAACCGCTGCAGCCAGATGCCGCCCGCTTCCTCGTTCCAATGCTCGACACTGCCGCCCGCATAGGTGATCTCATAGGGCGACATGGTGGCGTCGCCGACAATGATGACTTTGTAATCAGACGGGTATTTGTGCAGCACGTCCCAGGTCGGAATGCGGTTATTGTGACGCCGCCGATTGTCTTTCCACAGGCCCTCATACGGGCAATTGTGGAAGTAGAAATACTCCATATTCTTGATCTCGGAGCGGGCGGCAGAGAACAATTCTTCGCAGACGCGGATATGCGGGTCCATCGAGCCGCCAATGTCGAGCAGGAGCAGGACATTGACCGAATTGCGCCGCTCGGGCCGCATGGCGAGGTCGAGATAGCCTTGGCGGGCCGTGTTGCGGATTGTGGTGTCGAGATCAAGCTCGTCAGGTGCGCCGTCGCGTGCCCATTTGCGTAAGCGGCGGAGGGCGACTTTGATGTTTCGTGTGCCAATCTCGACGCTGTCATCAAGGTTTTTGTATTCGCGCTTGTCCCAGACTTTCGTCGCGCGGCGATGGCGGGATTTGTCTTGTCCGATGCGCACGCCTTCGGGGTTGTAGCCATTGGCGCCAAAGGGCGAGGTGCCGCCGGTGCCGATCCATTTATTGCCGCCCTCATGGCGCTTTTTCTGTTCTTCGAGCCGCTCTTTGAGCGTTTCCATAAGCTTTTCCCAGCCGCCGAGGGCTTCAATCTCGGCCATTTCCTCGGGGCTCAGGAATTTCTCGCTCATCTTGCGCAGCCATTCTTCGGGCAGGTCTTGCGCTTCGATGGCGTCGGCCAAGCCGTCCAGCCCTTTGAAGGTTTTGCCGAACACTTTGTCGAATTTGTCGAGATTGCGCTCATCTTTGACGAGCGCGGTGCGAGAGAGGAAGTAGAACTCCTCGACATCCATATCGATCACGTTCTTATCCATCGCTTCGAGCAGGATGAGGTATTCTTTCAGCGTGACCGGAATCTTGGCGTCGCGGAGGTCGTTGAAGAAGTGCAGGAACATGGGGCTAATCTCCGTAAGCGGGCAGCATAGCGCGGCTCGCCGGATGCGCCAAGATTAACGCTGGGGAGGGGGTGTGGGTGCGGGCGCGGAAATGGTGTCGCGGGCGGCGGTTAAAAGATGCGAGACGAACTGGCCGATTTGCGCGCTGCGGTCAGCTTCATAGGTCGCACGGGCTTTGACGTGCCACGGGCCGATGCGGGTGATCCAGACGGCGGTATGGCCGGGAATCTCGGGCCTGAGCGCGGATGTTGCGCGGATATGATAGGCGGCCGCTTCGGTGTCCAATCCTGCGCTGAGCGGTGGCGGGGGGACATTTCCGAGGAGTGTGTTCGTGTCCGTGATGCTGGTCTGGACGCCTTTGAGGTGGGCGGATGCGGGCACGTCGCGGCCAAAATCGGTTAGGTGGAGCTTGACCTCGCCGCCCTCGGCCGCGCGGAACAGGCAGGCGACATCCTTGCCTTCGCCCAGTCCGACGAAAGTCTCCTCACCGGTCAGCAGAAAGCCGTCCTGCTCGCGCGGGCAGAGAAAACCCGAGGCGATGTGTTCGAGCGCGGTTTGGTCGGCCGAGGGCTGCCAGACCGGGGCGGGCGGTTCGGCGGGCGGCTCTGCGTCGGCTGCTGCGTCCGGTTTGGCGACGGGGGGCGGCGCGGGGATTTTGGCCGCATCAGATGAGGACGGCGTGAAGAGCGTGCAGCCGGTCAGAACCAGGCTGGCAAGCACAAGCAGGCAACAAGGGCGAAGAGGACGCATGGACGGCTCCGGTCAGACCAGACACCCGCTTAAACCTGTTCGGCCGCAATGTGAACTGTGTCAGACCCCGGCTTCAGTTCGATGCAAAATGATAGGACCAGTCGCCCCGTTCGGAGCGTCGCAGATAAGCGCGCATTGGCGTATCGCCTGAGAGGATGCCCAAAATATCGAGCGCGGCGGTTTGGTCGTCTGGCGCACTGCCGGCATAGAGCTTGTGCAAACGAATGACGCCATCCTCAAACGTGCTGTAGAGGGCATAGGTCTCGGTCTCGCCTTTGACGCCCAACGGAACAGTCTTCTCGACCCACATTATTGGCGTGGGGCTCATAAACCCCGTCAGGGAGGCTGGATAGACCATCAAAGGGGTAAGCTCTGATGTCTTGTCCCGCATGATCAAAAGATCTGCCGGATCGGTGCCGAGATAATTTACCAAGCAGAACGTCGGCGAGATTCCGGGCAAACCTGCCTCTCCCTGAAGCACCGCTTCGGTAATCACTTTCCCCCCAAGAACGCTCTCCATAAGCTCATTGCCATCAGCTGTGTCCATGTCGATGGCTGTTGGCGTTTGTGTATTTGGCACCGAGCAGGCGTCGAGATTTTGTGCCATCGGCGCGTGGCGCGCGGTCAGTGTGTCTACAATCGTATCAAAGCTTGTGTCGGCCTGCGGTGCGGTCTGATTGATCTGGTAGGACCATTTTCCGAACTGGCAGCTTTCAATCTTCTCGTGTCTGGGAACACCGTCCGAGACATAAGTCTGGGTCACATGATGGCATGTCGGTATGACTGTGCCGTCGAAATCGATTTCGCGGACTTCTGACACTTTTGAGGTGGCGGGCAATTGGGCGCCCGGGCTGATCGAGAGCAAACGCTCGGAAGTTAACTCAGCCGTGGGGGGCTCGGCAATCCAGGTCAGTGAGATCGACGTATAGCTGATCTCTGCTTCGTTCTGCGTTTCTCTTTCATGTCTATAGGTGCAGCGGGCTGTCTGACCCCTTGTGCCATTTGGGCGACTGTATGCAGTGTATACCCGCCCGGCAGGCTCATAGGGCAGGTCATGTCGGTGAGTTGGTGAATGACTTCATCGGCGGCGATATCGGGGGTGAAAATCCAGGCCTGAGCATTGTATAGGGGCAGCGTCGGCGCTTGCCCGCTTGTATTCTGCGCATTGGCAACGGGCGCAATCAGGCACGCTGACATGAGTGCGGTTGTCCAGATTGTCTTCATTGTAATTTCCCTCTGAGTTCGGTGTGCTTGTGGAGTCTGTGGGGCGGAATGTGTTGAATTTGCGGCCCATCTTAAGGTGCCGTAGCGGCAGGTAAACCGTTTCCTGATCTGAATGAACGGTCCTGCCAGTGCCACGGGCTCCAAGGATTTTGCGGTTTGGGCAGACTCGCGGTTAAGATAGGGGATGACTGACCAACGCGACCCGACCGAGCCCCTATCTGGACCCAAAGAAATTGGGGCACTGGCACATTTGTATCGCGGCGAGGTCTATCGCTCGACGATCTGGCGTCAGCGTCTTGATATGACGACAAATTGGGCGGTTCTGACAACTGGCGTCGCCTTGTCCATTACGTTTGCGACGGCCGAAAGTTCGCCACTGCCAATGGTTCTGGCAGGGCTTATGACGGTGATGTTTCTGATCCTCGAAGCACGCCGGTATCGGTATTTCAATGTCTGGCGGTTCCGCGCGCGCATGCTCGAGCTCGCGGTCTATGTGCCGCTGCTACGTGGGGAAGGCGCGGAGATTCGTGTGGATCGGGGGCATGTGCTCTCTGATGATTATGAAAGTCCGCAATTCCGGATCTCGTTTGCACGCGCCATCGGCAAACGGCTCCGGCGCAATTATGGCTATTTGTTCGCCACACAAGGGGCAGCCTATTTCGGCAAGATCGCCATTCACCCGACAGAGGCGCAAACGTGGGCGGAATTTATCGACCGCGCTCATATCGGTCCAATCCCAGGCGGGCTGGCGTTTGCCATTGGGGTTGGCTTCCACATTGGCTGGATCGCCATCGCCATCCTCACGCGCCGTGAGGACAGACGCGACAAATCGGTGGTTGCTGACCAGTTGAGTTAGGGGTGACGGGCGCTTGATTAGTCCTCCGCAGCTGTGTTTTCGGTCTCGTCGGACGGGGCGGTCGGCAGAGATATGGTTGATCCGCCATCGTCTTTGCGGGCGTAGGAGCCGAGTGATACGGCCTTGCCATTGAGCACTTTGACGAGCAGGTGTTGCATCTGGTTGGCGGTGGGCAGGGTCTCGAACACGTCAATGATATGATCTGTGCCTTCGCTATCGATTGTCCAGGCGGTGTAGGTGGTGTCTTCTTTAACCAGTTCGCCAAGCGTCACGCCCGAAACCCGCAGCAGGGGGCTTTCATCGCGGCTATATATGTCTGATCTCGTATAGAAGAGGCTCGATATGGGCGTTTTGGCTGGCGTTCCGAGCACATAGGCATATGTGTCCGATACCTGCGCGTCGAGAACACATTGGGCCGAATTCACATCGGGAGTGGTGTTGAGCGCGGCGATGGCTGTGGCATGATTGCCGTCCGGATCTGTGGTCTCGAGGTCATCAGCGGCAAGCGAAATGACGAGCGCGAGCGCGACGGTGCTTGACGTGTCACCCTGTATTGCATCGGTTTCAGGAAGGGCGGCGGCGGCGCAGGCGGATAGCGTGTTGCCGAGAACGGGCTGTTCTGTCTGGAAGGCGAGATCCGCGTCGATGATCGGCTCGTCCGGGTGCCATGTCATCCGCGTTTTGTAGACCCATCCGCCAACCGAGCAGGTGCGCACCGCGGTGTTGAGATTTGCCGCTTTATCATATTCGACAAGTTCGATGTAATGGCAGTCAATCGCGTTCTGTCCGAGGGAGAGGCTGACCGGCGCGCTGATCACCTCATCGCTAAGGGTTTTCATGGCTCTGAGATTTTCAATCACCGCTTCGGCTTGTTCTTTGGAACCGGCAGGCCGGCCATACCAAGAGAGGTAGTAGGTGATGTAGGCGCGGCGACCTTCCTGGACATAGTTGCAACCGACATCCTCGCCGCCCAGCGCGTATTGGGCGACGGACTCGAGATTATAGCCGTCAGGCAGCGAGAAAGGGCATTCGAAGCCGGTCAGATCATGGGTGACGGTGCTGGCATCGCGATCGATCTTCATTGCCCAGGCGTCTTCATCGGTAAGTGGAAGCTCTGGGGTTTGCAGATCGATCTCGGGCGCGGCTATGGCTGTCGGGCTGAGCACCATGCCCGATGCAAATAGTCCCAAAATAAGCGTGTGTCGTCTGGCCACAGTCAAACCCTCCCAAGTTTCCTAGAGAAGAGGAAGCCTTAAAATTGTGCGCGGTGCAAGATCGCGCGTGGATTATTCGCTGTTGATCAGCCCGCAGGTCCGCGGGGGCCGGTGTCGCGGCGGGCGAGGAAGGCGAGGCGTTCGAACAGGGCGATGTCCTGCTCGTTCTTGAGCAGAGCGCCATGTAGCGGCGGGGTAAGCTTGGTCGGGTCGTTCTCGCGCAGGGTTTCGAGGTCGATGTCCTCGTTCATCAGCAATTTCAGCCAGTCCAGAAGCTCGGATGTGGACGGCTTTTTCTTCATGCCGGGGACTTCGCGCATGGCGTAGAAAGTGGTCAGCGCATCACCGACAAGCTTTTTCTTGATGTCGGGATAGTGGACATCAATGATCGACTTCATGGTCTGCTCGTCGGGGAATTTGATATAGTGGAAGAAACAGCGGCGCAGGAAGGCGTCGGGGAGTTCTTTTTCATTGTTCGAGGTGATGATGACGATGGGACGGACGGCGGCTTTCACGGTCTCGTCGGTTTCGTAGACATAGAACTCCATCCGGTCGAGCTCCTGGAGCAGATCGTTCGGGAACTCGATGTCGGCTTTGTCAATCTCGTCAATCAAAAGGATGGGGCGGCCCTCGGCGGTGAAAGCTTCCCAGAGCTTGCCCTTTTTGATGTAATTCTTGACGTCCTTGGCGCGTTCGTCGCCCATCTGGCCATCGCGCAGGCGGGCCACGGCGTCATATTCGTAGAGACCTTGAGCGGCCTTGGTGGTCGATTTGACGTGCCACTCGATCAGTTCCATGCCGAGGGCCTTGGCAACCTCGACGGCGAGAACGGTCTTGCCCGTGCCCGGTTCGCCCTTGATCAGAAGCGGACGCTCCAGCGCAATGGCGGCGTTGACGGCCACACGCAGATCATCCGTTGCGACATAATTCTCGGTGCCTTCAAAACGCATCAGGGGAACTCCTCTTTCTTGAGCCGAACAATAGACGAGCGGACGCGAAGGGCAAGACTGACGCTGGGTTAGTGGGGGCTCGGGTGGCACGGTTGGCTAAGCGGCTTTGTAGGGCGTCCGGCAACAGGGGAGCGGAGCGCTGGAAACCTTTTGTTAACGATAAAGTTCTTGCGTGAGAACAAAAAGTGAATATGTTCACGGAAAGAACGGAGAGTGAACATGCAAAAGACGATCAGATTTTTCGGAAGTACCGGCGCGGAGTATGAGTTTGCCGAAATGGCGGCAGAGGCCAATTGGGTCCATCATGCAGGGGTTGCGGTGTTTGCGCGGCGCGATGCGTATGGTTGGCGGGTGATCAGGATTACCGAACTGTCTGGCCGTGATCATGATGTCCGGCCGATCTGGGCGTTTCATGATGCCCAGCGTTATGGGGCGGACACGGTTTTTGTCAGCGCGGCGGTCTCCGCGGCGGCGCGTCGGGCTATGATCGAGGATATGGAAGCGGGGCTTGATCCGGTTCTGGCTTCATCGTCAAACGAACTGGCGCTGGCCGCCTGACCCCAGGCTTTGCGATTTGCAGAAAATATTCAGGGATTGGCGTCGAGGCTTGCAATAATCCACGCATCGACATCGCGCTCGACCAATTCTATGGGGCGCGGCCCATTCTTCAGGATGATGGAGTGAAAGGCTTGCAGGGAAAAACCGTCGCCCAGAATCAGGTGCGCATTGTCCCGAAGCGCCCTGATGGCCTGACGCCCGCTCATATAGGACGCCGCCTGGCCGGGCCAGACCGTGTAGCGATCGACCTCGGTTGCCATAGCGGTTTCAGGCTGGCCGGTCACCTCAACGAGATAGTCGATTGCGCGCTGGCGCGACCAGCGTTCATGGTGCAGGCCGGTATCCACAACAAGGCGCGCGGCGCGAAAGAGAAGTGATTGTATGTATCCCAGCTCCCCCATCGGGTCGTCCTCGTAAACGCCAAGTTCAAAGGCAAGATCCTCGGCATAGACCGCCCAGCCTTCGCCAAAGACGGGATTCCAGACCATTTGCCGGATGAGGGGCAACTGGGCTTGTTCGGAAATGAATGCGCTTTCGAGGTGATGGCCCGGCAAGGTCTCATGATAGAGCAAGGTCGGCAGCGTAAAGGCGGGCCATTCGAACGTATCACGCAGATTTATGAAGAAGAGCCCTGGAGCCGTACCATCGGCCGGTGCGGAGATATAATAGCCGCCCGGTGCGGTCGGGGTGAGATAATCCGGAACCGGAGCAATCGAGACACTGGTGGCAGGGACAGTTTCAACGATCTCGCCCATTCTCGCCTCCATCATGGAGATCCGCTCCCGCAGACTGTTGATCAGGGCCCGGCGGCCTTCATTGTCATTTTCAAAAAGCTGCCCCGGTTGCTGTCCCAGTTCAGCGAGTTTTTCGCCAATTGTCCCGTCAACATAGCCCGCTGCGACAAGCGCGCTGTCAAGTCTGGCACTTAGGCTGGCCACCAAAGTCAGGCCCTCATTGTGAACGTCCTGCGCGGAGGCCGACCGGCCTGAATAAAATTCGAGGGCCGCGGCGTAATAGGCCTCGCCAGCGGGGAGCTGCCAAACCCCCGGCGCGTCAGGTGCGTTCGCTTCCATCTCGGCAAGTTTGTCGATGAACCGCTGATAGGATGGAATGACCTCATCGACGACGATCTGTTGCGCTTGACCAAGGGCTTGCTCTTTGAGTTGTTCGGAAATGTTCGACCGCCCGAGCATTTGGTTTTCGAGCGCTGTGACGATGGGGTGGGTGGGCACATCGCTTGCGATCAGAGACAGGGCGAGCCGCCTCATACGTTCGAGAATGAACGCCGGGGGGCAGATCCCGCGATCTGCATCTGCCGCCAATCTGCGTCGCTCATCGTCAATTGTGCCCGCCAAAGCGGTCAGGCGCGCAAGATATGCGCCTATATCTTCGGGCACACGAATAGACTGCCGGTTGAGCAAGAGATCGGGGACATCTATATACCCGCCCGATAATTGATCGACCGCATATGGGCGGACAAAACCAAGTGCGACCTGTCCATGCCCAAACGCGCGCATCTCGACGGTGGCAGCATAGGCGGCACGAACGGCCAAAACACTGGTGGCGAGATCTTCGGGGAGCGCCTCAGTGTCGATATGGTCTAACGTGTTCAGGATTTCGATGCGTTTAAGCCCCATCCGGGCAATGCCGGCTTCAGACCGATCATCCAGACCGGCAAAATAGTCGTATCCGGCGACCTCGGTAGACAGACCCAACTGGGTTGAGGTTTCAGGTGAATAGGCAAGCTCTGTGCGGGCAGCGATGTCGAGAAAGTCGGATACCGCTTGCGGGGTTTCGAGCGGGACACGTTCGAGATCTCTCGGCGGGGCACCGCATCCGGCCATGACAATGCACATCATTGTGATCGCTGTCCTGAATACAAAATTTGCCAGCATTGATATTCCCAAGCTCCTAATCGTACTTTTGAGATGGTAACAGGAGTTGTCCCTTAGCCGTAAATCCTTTATCAGCAGCTAAATTCAAATATAGGAGTAACAATCGTGGAAACACCAGCAGGTGCCCAGCCGGGCCAGATCACTGGCAATGTGCTATTTTATCAGAACCCGGAACCATTGTCCCATGCAAAGCACGGCAATCTGGGCGTGAAGCAGATTGACCAGCCTTTCGGGTTTTTGCGATCGGCGCACGCGGTGCCTCTGACAGTTACCGAGTTTGCTATGGCGGCGTGCTCATATCCGGTTATTTTCATCGGCGAAGAGCGCACACCCATCGCCGTTATGGGCGTCCGGCAGGGGCAAAACCTGTATGTCAAGGAAGACGGACGCACCGATGAGGAAGTCTATGTTCCGGCCTTTGTACGTCGCTATCCGTTTGTGTTCGCAAGCGATCCGTCCAGCGATCAGTTGCTCCTGTGTGTTGACAGCAAGGCACCGATGGTCAGTGAAAATCCGGAAGTCGCCTTTTTTGATGGTGAGAAACCGTCCAAGTTCACAGAGGATGCCATCGAGTTCTGTAAGGAATTTGAACGCCAACGCCAGAGCACACTCGCCTTTGTTGATGTTCTTAAGAAGCATGACTTGTTCGAAGAGAAGTCGATCAGCTTCCAGCCGCGTGATGCGCAGGGCCAAGAAGCCGGTCCACCGCAGAAAATTGCCGATTATTGGGCCATTTCGGAGGAACGCCTGATCGCGCTGAGCGATGAGGTATTCTTGGAATTGAAATCTATGGGGGCACTCGGCGCGTCCTATGCGCATTTTGTCTCGCTGCTGAATTGGCCACGGGTCATCCAGCGCGCGCTCAAGGCGCCAGTGGACGGGACGGCTTAAGCGCCATCGCGCGAGCGAATACCCGAACAGATAGACTGGGGCGACTTCGACGGGTCGCCCCAATTTTTTTGGCCGAGCGTTCACACATTTTGAGTTTGATTGGTGTATATTCGCCCCATTGTAATATCAGTTAAACCGTTGGAGCGCGTCCGGCGGCCAATGACGGAGTTTGTCTTGATCCAGCGCATCGCTTTTCTCTTCGTTCTGACGGTCGCGCTGGCAATGAACGCGTTCGCGCAGCGTCAGACCTATGCGGATGTGACGGTGATTGCCGAACGGGATGTGGCGGCTGCGGGCGAGACCTTTTTTGCGGCGTTCCAGCTTGATCTGGCCGATGGCTGGCATGTGTACTGGCGCAATCCGGGCGATGCGGGCCTGCCGCCGGAGGCCAAATGGGACGAGGGCGGAGCGCTCGCTGGCGCGTTTATCTGGCCTTTGCCGCACGAATTGGAAGTGATCCCCGGCGAATTGATGGATTATGGCTATGAGCATCAATTGGTGCTGCCGTTTCCAGTGTCGGTGCCGGCGGATGCGAGCGGTGTGATCACGCTGTCGGGCACGCTCGACTATCTGATCTGTGAGGAGATTTGCATTCCTGAAAGCGCTGATTTCGAAGTCAGTGTGCCGATTGCGGGCGGGGCGGTTCCGAATGAGGTCAACGGACGCCTGATAGGAGAGGCGATCTCGCGCGCGCCTGTGCCGCTTGGCGGCGAGGCCTGTCTCTCTGGTCAGGGCGATGGCTGGGTGCTGAGCATTGCTGACGAACAGCTCGCAGGTGCCCCGTCCTCTTTGCGGTTTTTCCCATATGAGAACGAGATCAAACATGCGGCCGATCAGGCTTGGACGGTGGGACCAGCAGGCGCGCAGATTTCGCTGACGCCCGGCTATGGGTATGAGAGCGAACTGCCGGACGCCCTGAGCGGTGTCGTTGCGCGGGGAGACGGAGATGCGCGGCAGGGGTTTGAAATTTCGGCGGCGACCTGCGCGCCAATTGCGGGGACGGCAGGGGCGAGCGGCGGGGCTGGCGCAGCGCTTGCGGGCGGCGGCGCGAACCTGTTTGTGCTGGCATGGTGGGCGCTGCTGGGCGGAATTGTGCTCAATCTGATGCCGTGTGTTTTGCCGGTCTTGTCCATGAAAGTGCTTGGCGTGGTGGGGGCTGCGACCGAGGAGGACGGGCGACATCTGCGCGCGCATGGGCTTTGGTATACGGCGGGGGTTCTGGTGACCTTTGCGGCGATTGCGGCGCTTTTCGTTGGGTTGCGCGCGGCGGGCGAGTTTTTGTCGGTCGGGTTCCAACTGCAAAATGCGACCGCTGTAGCCGGGCTGTCGCTCCTGATGTTTGTCATCGGGCTGTGGCTTCTGGGCATGTTCGAACTTGGCGGATCGGTGCAGGGGGTTGGCTCTGGATTGGCGCGGCGCGGCGGGGCGGCGGGGGCGTTTTTCACGGGGCTGCTTGCGGCGATTGTCGGCGCGCCCTGTATCGGGCCATTTCTGGGCGTGGCGCTTGGGGCTGTTATTACCGAGCCTGCGCCGATTGTCTTTCTGGTGTTTTTGCTGGTGGGGCTGGGACTGGCCTTGCCGTTCTTGCTGATCAGTTTTGTGCCGCGCCTGTATCGGTTTTTGCCCAAGCCCGGCGCATGGATGGAGCGGCTGAAACAGTTTTTTGCGTTTCCGATGTTTCTGAGCGCACTTTGGCTATTGTCGGTGCTTGGGGATCTCGCCGGTGCAGATGCGGTGATCGGGGCGGGACTTGGCGCGGTCGGGATTGCGTTCGGGATCTGGCTTTTGTCGGGCAGGACTGGCGCGGCGAAGACGCTGGTTGCAATCCTCGGCGCGGTGGCGATTCTGGGCGGGGGCTATTTCGGTTTGCAGCAGACTTGGCAATCTGGGGCGGCGGACGCGGCGGGGGCTGTCAGCGCTGGCTATGGCGCAGCGTCCGAGCCGGTGGCGTGGTCTGAGGCGGAAGTTGAGGCTGTGCTTGCAAATGGACAAGGCGTGTTCGTCGATTTCACGGCAAGCTGGTGCGCAACCTGCCAGCTCAACAAAGTGACGACATTGCGCAAAGCGTCCGTACAGTCGGCCTTTGCGGAGCATAATATTGTCTTCATGGTGGCAGACTTTACCCGCCAGGACAGCGCGATTGCTGACGCGCTACAGCGCCATAAGCGGCCCGGTGTGCCGATGTATCTCTACTATGCGCCCGGAAGTCGCAGCCCTGTGGTCTTGCCTCAATTGCTTTCTGAGGCTTTGATTATGGAGCATTTGAACGCGATTGGATAAGCCCCGTCGCGGGAGGGAGAGACGGTGAAGTCGGATATCTGGAACAGGCGGAACTTTGGTCTGGCGCTTGGCATGCTGGTTGCGGTCGGGCTGACGGCGGCGGCGATGATTGCGTCCTCCTAGCGGGCGCGCGCTGGCTTAGTCGGCGGACGTGCCGAGCACATGATCGACAAGCATTGTATTGGTCAGGCATTGGCCTGTCGGGGCGGCTTGCTGGCCTGTCCGTCCGGCATGGGCCGAGGCGACGGCGATGGATTGGGCGTCATCGGCCATCGTGGCGATACGTGTGAGGGCAGCTTTTAGCTCGGCATAAGAGGCGGCATTTTCGATCTTGATGAGTTGCAATTCGGCCTCTTCGGCCATGCCGCGATAGATGCAGCCGAGGTCTGGCGCGTTCTGGGTGTCGTCGGTCCAGCCGCCTAAATGGGTTGCGGTGGCAGCAAATCTGACGAGCCGGTCTTCAAATCCGGTGCTGACCTCGCTGAATGTGCGCTGGTCGATGTCGGCCATCATTGCGTTGGCTTCAGCGTAAATCTCGCTCGCTTGCAGGCCCCAATTCTCCGCCGTATCGGGCGAGGCGGCGGCCAAGGGCGCGCTCAGGCTTAACGTTAAGGCGCAGATGATATGTTTCAGCATGGAACGCTCCGGTTTCTCCTCAAAGGGGAAAGCAAACCGTGTGCCGACACGTCTCTGGCGAGTGAATTGCTCCCGTTTGGGAAGGGCGGTGCATTGTGTCGAAAACCCAAATCGGCTAGGGCCTTGGCTTCTAGCTCCAAACCTCGATTGCAAGGCCGCCATGACCAGCACAGACACGCCCCGTAAAGACCTTGCCCGCAAACCGCGCGGCTTTCCTGACAAGCGCGAAGCGGTGCTCCATGCCGAGCAGACCATGATTGCGCAAGTGACGGAAGTGTACCGCCGCTGGGGCTTTGAAGCGCTTGATACGGGGGCGTTCGAATTTGCCGACAGTCTGGGCAAGTTTCTGCCCGATGAGGATCGGCCCAATGAAGGTGTGTTTGCGTTACAGGATGATGACGAGGCGTGGCTGTCGCTGCGCTATGATCTGACCGCGCCGCTCGCCCGCTTTGCGGCGGAGAATTGGCAGGGGTTGGCCAAGCCCTTCCGGCGTTATGCGGCGGGGCCTGTGTGGCGCAATGAGAAGCCCGGGCCGGGGCGGTTTCGTGAGTTTCTGCAATGTGATGCGGACACGGTGGGCGCGGGCGGCATTCATGCGGATGCGGAAATGGTCGCGATGGCGGCCGAGGCGATGCGTGCGGTTGGCGCGGCTGAAGGCGAGTTTGCGATCCGTGTGAACACGCGGCGCTTGCTCAATGGCGTACTCGAAGAGGCGGGTGCGCGGACGAGTGCGGCGCGGCTGACCGTTTTGCGGGCGCTCGACAAGCTCGACAAGTTTGGTGCCGAGGGTGTGGCCGAGCTTCTGGGCAAGGGCCGGATGGATGCGTCGGGGGATTTTACCAAAGGGGCCGGACTTGAGGCGGCACAGATCAAATCGGTCTTGATGTTTGCCGAGGCGGGCCGCGCGACGCGGGCCGAGACGATTGAGGCGCTGGCCAAGGCGGCTGGCAATACCGAGGAGGGCCGCGCGGGGCTGGCTGAGCTTGAAGGCATGGAAGTCGCGCTGGCAGCGCTTAGTGTTCCGGCGCGCGATGTGATATTTGATCCGTCGATTGTGCGCGGGCTTGAATATTATACCGGCCCCGTCTTCGAAGCGGAACTGCTTAAGGAAACGCTCGATGAGAAAGGCCGTAAAGTCCAGATCGGCTCGGTTGGTGGCGGCGGGCGATATGATGATCTTGTGGCGCGGTTTACCGGCGAGCGAGTTCCGGCGACAGGGTTTTCGGTGGGCATATCGCGACTGGCGGCGGGCTTTGCGATCACGGGCGACATCGAGACGCTGGATGGTCCGGTTGTGGTGCTGAACTTTGACAAGAGCGATCCGAGTGTCGCGCTTGAGATTGCGACAGAGCTGCGCCGAGCGGGGCTTCGCGCGGAGGCCTATATGGGCTCTTCGGGCATGCGGCCGCAGATGAAATATGCTGACCGGCGCGGCGCACCGGCGGTGGTGATGGCAGGCGAGGACGAGCTCGCCAAAGGGACGGTCACGATCAAAGACCTCAAAGTGGGTGCGGCGAAAGCGAAGGCGATCAAGTCGAACGAGGAATGGCGCGAGAGCCGGCCCGGCCAGATCGAAGTGGCGCGCGGTGAGATGATTGCAGCCGTGCGCGGGATTGTCGAGGCGGGCTGATGGGCAGATCTATTGGCAGTCCGTTCGAGCGGCTGGGCGGCGAGCTTGTCGATCCGGATATGATCCTGCCGGTGGCGTTGCCGCTTGATCTGTGCGGCGAGTCTGTGCGCGCGCGGCTTTGTGTGTTTACCGATCATAACAATCAGGACATGGCGCTGAGGCCGGATTTGACGCTGCCGGTGGCGCTTGCAGAGATTGAAGGTCGGGCGAGCGGCGCGGTGACCGGCGAGCATGTCCAACGCTATGAAGCGCGCGCGTTCCGGCAACCGGCGGCGGCGGGTGAGCCGATGGAATTTGTGCAGGTTGGGTTTGAGCGCTTTGGCGCAGAGGCAAGCGCGCAGATTGATGCGGAGACCTATGCGCTGGTGTCTGACGCAGCCGAGGGGGCGGGCGTTGAGGATGGCATTGCGCAGTTTGGGGATCTTGGCATTTTGCCGGGGTTTATTGATTTGCTCGACCTGTCTGCGGCGACCAAGGCAGGCTTGCGGCGGGCGTTTCGCGAAGAGGGCGGGGTGCGGGCATTTCTCGAGCGGCGTGACAGTGCGGGGGATGCTTTTGTGCAGTCGCTGCAAGGGCTTGATCGGGCTGGCGTCGAGAACAAAGTGGCGGAGAGATTTGCCGCTGACGGTATCGCGCATTTCTCCGACCGGACCCATAATGAGGTGGTCACGCGGCTGATGGAACAGGCGCGCGAGCTCGAAAACGGCGCGGTGCCAGAGCTTGCCAAGCGCACGCTCGAAGCTGTGCTTGATGTGCGGTGCGGGCTCGATGAGGCGGCGGGCGTGCTGGGGGAGATTGCGCGCAAGGCCGGGATTGAGGCGGGCGCGGCGGCGATGCTGGAGACGCTTGAGCGCCGCTTTGCCCTGATCGCGCAACACTCTGCGCGCTTTCTGGATGGGGCGGTGTTCAGTCCGGGCTTCGGGCGGCGCTTTACCTATTATGACGGGTTTGTCTTCGAGATTGCCGAGCGAGGCGAGCGGCAGTCGCGGCCGTTTGGTGCGGGCGGACGGTATGATCATCTGCTTACGGATTTGTCGCATGGCAAGGTCCACGCCACGGCGATTGGCGGCGTTGTCCGGCCGGACCGTTTGGCGCTGGCGGGCAAGCGGGGGACGGGCACATGAACGCGTTGACACTGGCCATCCCTTCCAAGGGGCGGCTGAAAGACAAATCGGAAGCCTTTTTCGCGGCGGCGGGGTACGAGCTTGTGCAGGAGGGCGGCGAGCGGGGCTATCGTGCGCAGCTTGTTGGCGCGGACGGGGTGTCGGTGCTGCTGCTGCCCGCGCGGGACATTGCCCAGGGCCTCATTGATGGCGCGTTCCATGCGGGGATTACGGGTGAGGATTTGCTGCACGAGCTGACCGAGACGCCGGGCAAGAATGCGGTCGTGGTCAAGCGGCTTGGCTTTGGCGGGGCGGATGTTGTGGTCGCTGTGCCGAACTGTTGGCTGGATGTCTCGACACTGACAGATCTCGACGCGGCGGGGGCTTTGTTCCGCCAGACTCACGGCCGACGCTTGCGTGTGGCGACGAAATATATGCGCATCACGCGGCGGCATTTTGCGCGCGCATCTTTCGGTGAATACCGGCTGGTCTATAGCGCGGGCGCGACCGAGGCAGCACCGGCTTCGGGCGCGGCGGACCTGATCGTTGACATTACGTCGACGGGGGCGACGCTGGCGGCGAACAATCTCAAAGTGCTCGAGGACGGCGTATTGCTCGAAAGCGAGGCGTCGCTAACCTTTGCGCGGACGGCCGATTGGACCGACGCGGCGCGTGCGGCACTGGCGAATCTCCGGACAGGGATGGAACTC
Organism: uncultured Hyphomonadaceae bacterium; assembly: GCA_938049795.1. Lineage (GTDB taxonomy): Bacteria > Pseudomonadota > Alphaproteobacteria > Caulobacterales > Hyphomonadaceae > CALLCD01. The sequence continues at coordinate 35,097 of CALLCD010000048.1, forward strand.
GATGCCAATGCGGACGGAGCGCTCGACGCGTTTATGACAAATATGACAAAATTGTGATGTTTCCGCTTGACTCCGTGAGGCCGCCCGCCCAATGATTGTGAATGGGTTTCTGGGAGGAAACGCTGTATCTTGATAACGTGTCCCTGTAATGGGGGCACGTTTTTTTTATGCGGTGCTCATTGGCGCTCGGAGAAGGTCCGGTGGCCGATTTGATCGGGCCCATGAGTTGACTTCCAATTCGCGCTTGGCTCATGTGGCCCTAGAACGCTTACCCCATTCCGAATCAGAGGTTCCATTATGACCGATCCCCGCAAGCATATTATGCCCGTTTACGCGCCCCCGCCGCAGGTCTTTGAGCGCGGCGAAGGAGTGCGCATGTATACCGAGGACGGCGAGGCGTATCTCGACTTCGTTGCAGGGATTGCGGTGACCGCGCTTGGGCATGCTCATCCGGCGCTGGTCGATGTATTGCAGACGCAGGCGGGCAAGCTGTGGCATACGTCGAATATGTTCCGCGTTCCAGCGGCCGAAGAGCTGGCGGGCAAAATGTGCGCGGACACATTTGCCGACCGCGTGTTCTTTACCAATTCTGGCACCGAGGCGGTGGAATGCGCGATCAAGGCAGCGCGCAAATATCATTGGGCCAATGGCGCGCCCGAGCGGATCGAGATTGTCACCTTTCAGGGCGCGTTTCATGGCCGCTCGCTGGGCGCGATCAATGCGGGCGGCAATCCGAAATATCTTGAAGGCTTCGGTCCGCCGCTCGAAGGGTTCACCCAGATCGGGTTTGGCGACCATGACGCGCTTGATGCGGCTGTCACAGACAAGACGGCGGCGGTGTTTGTCGAGCCGGTCCAGGGCGAGGGCGGCGTGCGGGCGATACCTGAAGAGTGTCTGACGGGACTGCGCAAGCTGTGTGACGAGCGCGGTGCTTTACTGATCTATGACGAGGTGCAATGCGGCATGGGCCGGACGGGCAAGCTGTTTGCGCATGAATGGGCCGAGGATGCGAGCCCCGATATTATGTGCGTGGCCAAGGGCGTCGGCGCGGGCTTTCCGTTCGGGGCGTGCCTGATGACCGAAGCGGTTGGCCAACCGATGCAACCGGGCTCTCACGGTTCGACTTATGGCGGCAATCCGCTGGCGATGGCGGTTGGCAATGTGGTCTGGGATATTATCTCGGACGAGGCGTTTCTGGCCGAGGTGCGGCGCGTCTCGGGTACGTTGACCCAGGGGCTCAAATCGCTGGCCGATAGCCACCCGGACAAGGTCGAGGGCGTGACCGGCAAAGGGCTCTTGTGCGGGTTGAAGCTGAAGTCTCTGCCAAAGCCATTTCAAGCGACCGCGCGAGATATGAAACTGCTGGTCGGTGTGGCGGGAAACAACGTGCTTCGGCTGGCTCCGCCGCTGATCATCACGGACGCGGATGTGCGCGAAGCGGTGGCCGTGCTTGATAAGGCGCTCGAGCAGACGCCCGTCTCTTGAGGACGTACTTAGGCGGCTGCTTGGAGCGATTGGGGGTCAAATTCCGAAATCCACTTCGTCAATTCCTGAACTGGAAGCGGCTTTGAGATCAAGAAGCCCTGCGCAACATTGGCCCCTGCTTTTTTGACATAGGCCAATTGTTCCGGCGTCTCTACGCCTTCCACGACGACCGAGATGTGAAGCATGGCGGCAAGACGGATGCTGGTCTCCACGGTTGTTTTGGCAAACTTGTCATCGAGCGCGGCGGCCACAAATGATTTGTCGATCTTCAACTCATTAAACGGAAACAGGCGCAATTGCTCGATACTGGTGGCGCCGGTGCCGAAATCGTCAATGCTGAGCCGGAAGCCCCGCAGGCGCAGACGCGACAGAACTTCGAGCACGCTGGCTTTGTATTCAATGAGCTGATCTTCTGTTATTTCCAGCGTGATGCGCGATGTGTCCACATTTGATGCGGCGCAAATATCGGTGAGGGCATCCGGCAGATCCAGATCGGTCAGCATGGAGGGGCTCAGATTGATGGCGCATTCGAGATCGCACCCTTGAGCCTTGAAATTATTATAGTCAGCGACGGTGTGTTCAATAACCGCCATAGTGAACGGCATCATCAGATCATACTGTTCAGCCGCCCTCAGCATGGCAGCGGGATTGGTCGGCTGTCCGTGATCATCAAGAATCCGGGTTAGGACTTCAACGCCGCAGACCTGATTTGACCGCAGATCAATTTTTGGCTGGAAAAACGGGATGAGACGTTTCTCGTTCAGCGCCGTTTTCAAAGCGTGCCGTGTCACCGGAATTTCCGGGATATGATGGCTGTGATCATCGCCCTTGAGGAGGACAGCGCGCAGATTGTCTACTGTCAGGGGCTTACGAACGGTTCCAAGAACTCGCACCCCAACCATCTGGGCCATTCTACGGACCAGTCCGATGAGGTCTTCTTCTTCGCTGCTGACGATCACCAGCGCGCCCTTGAAAGCGATTCTGCCAAGCTCGCGCAAGACACTGATGCCGTCGAGATTCGGCATTTGCAGATCGCAGATCACCAGATCAAACTGCGACGGCGACCGCGTGATCATGTCGAGGCCGATTGCGCCATCATCGGCAAAGGAGATATCCTCGGCCCCAAGTGCAAGCAAAGCCTCTTCAGCGACCAGATGGAAGATCGGATCATCATCAATAATCAGGGCAGTGTTCGGTGTCATGACAGGTGCTTTCTTCTGCATGGAAACTTAACAGAATAGGCTTGCGATAGTCTTAAAACAAAGGCGTTGATTGGCTTGATCAGCGAACAAGTACGGCACTGGTCGCATTGTTCGGGCCAACCCCTTCAGGGACCGGGACATCCGACGCGGTATAGTCCGTCTGGATGACAAGATTTGGTCCATTATACAGTTCGAAGCTCTGGGCAACGATCACTGTATACTCGGATTCATCGGCAACTGGCGTTTCGCCATCGACGACAAGTTTATCGTCGGGAAGGTAGATTGTGCCGACCAGTCGTCGCGCATCATTGCTGCGGATGACATGGCCATCGCGCAAGGGCGGCGCGCCTCTGCCTCTGGATCTCATCGTCTTGGGGTTGTTTGCATCTGCAAAGAACAGCAGGCCAGTAAGGGCGCCCGTTCGAGGCGCAGTGAGATCGATATGGGAGTCTTCATCAAAGTTCAGCTTGGCGTTCATACCCGTCAGATAGAAACCGACATCATTGCCCAGAATCCAGCCATCATTGTTAACGCTCAGCGTCCCATTCTCGATGATGTAGATGCCCGGTTCCAGCGTGGCGCGTGCGCCGCTGATTTCGAGCCCGCCACAATACACGCCCGGCTCAAGCGTCGTGTCCGTTGTCACCCGACGTTCGATATGGTCGCAGCCGCTATAGTTCGGAGCGGGTCGACCCGCGAGCGGATCGACGATCGGCGGGGCATCCGTAACAGGTGTTGCCGAAATGCCGCGAAGCGAGCCGATATAGCCGCCAACGAGGAAGACATCGGAGACCACAATCTGAGCGCGCGGTAGGACTGTCAGTGATTCCGGGCTGGTCGAGTTGGCATAGAGCGCACAGTTGCGGGCGGTCAATTCGGACCGCTGATTAAGCGCAAGGGCGAACTTGGTCTCCTCGTCAAGTGCGATGAGGCAGGTGTTTCCCGCCTGACCGACAAGTTGTGCCGTGGATTTGACCCGCATTGTGGATGCCATCCCCAAAGGGTTCGCAAAATATGTCTGGGGGGATGCCGAGACGGTCACGTCCACGGTCTTGTCTGGCAAGTCAATTTGGACATTGGCTGTAAGGTCGGGGATGTCATCAAAACTGTAGACATAGGCAAGCGCCACTTCTTCGATCCGGCGCTCATCATTACGAACGATTTCCATTTCGCGCACCGCATAGAGTGCACCATCATCGGCTATGTTCTGTATACGGGCGCGCTGGGATTGTATGGCTGACTGGTCAAGTGCAATCCCGCCGAGCAGAAGGAGAATGGGGAGCATCACCGCAAAAATGAACGCAGTGGTGCCGTCGGTCTCTCCTTTCCAACTGCCAAACACGATCGGTCTCCCAGTTTCAATCAGATCTGTAACATAGAACATATTTCCATCAGGTAAGGTTAGTCGTTGGAATTTCACACAAATTTTGCCTGCGAGTTCGGTGTTTCTTCAGTGCGTTCCGGTATGCTTAACAGCGTAACAGTACGGATACTCCCAGCCTTGACCTCGTCTGCCTTGCCTTTGCCATTCTACCGGTCTTTGCGGTTCCGCTTGTCGCTTGTGATTGCGGCTGTGATCTTCGCTGCGGTGATGGTGACCGCGATGCTCGCAGCCGCCAACAGCTTTGACAGGGAGCTCACCCTCAAGCGTGACCTCCTAAGCGGTGCGGCCTCGGCTTATGCCGCGGCGCTGGCCGATCCGGTCATTTCCGGAGAGCGCGGTGAGATACTGGCCACTTTGCGGGGGGTACGCGAGCTGCCCGGATTTGTTCAGGCCGATGTCACAAACAGCGACGGGCAGGTGCTCGCGCAGTTTGGTAGCGGAGCCATCCTCGTTGGCCGCAACGACAATGCGCAGGACATGGAGACCTCGGATTTGTGGGCGGCCCGCCAGCTCCGTATTGAGATGCCGATTGTCAACGGCGGTGTCGAGGTGGGGAAAATTGGTCTCCTCGGCGATATTTCAGACGTCCGTGCGGCCATTTTTGCCGAGATCCGTGTTACCGCGATAACGGCTCTGATCGCGATCCTGATCAGCATCGGCATTGCCCAATGGGTAATCTCACGGATCACCAAACCCTTGCGTCAGCTCTCCGAACTTATGTCCAGTTTCGCCGATGAAAGAGCCGCGGTGATGCCGACAGTGGAAGCCGGACAAGACGAGACGGGTGTTCTGGCGACGGCGTTTAATGCCATGATCGCCAGTATCAGTGATCGTGACCGGCGGATTGACCGGCACCTTGAAACGCTTGAAGACACAGTCGCCGAGCGAACACATGATCTGAGCCTTGCGCGTGATGAGGCCGAAGCGGCCAATGCCGCCAAGTCCGACTTTCTCGCAACGATGAGCCATGAGATCCGTACACCCATGAATGGCATGCTGGTCATGGCCGAGATGTTGTCTTCAGCCGATCTGTCCCCGCGTCATCGCCGGTATGCGCAGATCATTGCGCGGTCGGGCAACTCTCTGCTGGCGATTATCAATGACATTCTTGATCTGTCGAAAATCGAGTCGGGCAAACTCGATCTTGAGTTGCGGCCTGTGTCACTGGATGAATTGGTCAGTGACGTGTCTACGCTGTTCTGGGAGCGTGCACGCGAAAAGCAGGTTGATATTGCCACCTATGTCGCCTCTGATGTGCCCGCTGGTATTGTCACCGACCCGACGCGGCTCAACCAGATCATCACCAATCTCGTCAACAATGCCTTGAAATTTACCGAGACGGGCGGTGTCGAGATACGCGTTGGTGCATTGGCGACCAAGGCTGATGAGCATGCGCAAATCGTGATCGAGGTTGAAGACACGGGCATCGGCATCCCCGAGGACAAGATCGAGCATATCTTCGAAGCTTTCTCGCAGGCTGACCAGTCCACAACCCGCAATTTTGGCGGGACAGGACTTGGCCTCGCCGTGTGCCGCCGCCTGGCCGATGCGCTTGGAGGCGACATTTCGGTGGAGAGTGTGCTCGGGCAGGGCAGTGTTTTCCGGCTCGTTTTCCCGGCGGAGGTGACCGAGCCTGCGCCTGTCTGGCCCGTAAGCGGTATGAGTGTTGGTGTCGATCTCGGCACGGGGCTTATGGCGCAGGCGCTTCGGCGGAGCCTGTCAGATTTCAGATGTATGATCGGCACGGAAACGGCCGACCTTGTGATTTCAAACTCCCAACGGCTTGAATGTGCAGCGCCCGCCAGCGGCTCCTATGTTCTGTTGAGCGATATTGGCGATACGCAGGCAAGCCGGTTATTGCGAGACGGACAGGCAGCTGATTTGCTGCCCAATCCGTTCACCCGGGCCGATCTGGCGGATCTGCTGACGCGCGCAGAGGCCGGAACGCTCAGAGGGGTTGGCGCGCTGCATAGCCAGCATGAAGTGACCGAGCGGCCTGACTTTGCCGGGCTGCATGTGCTCGCGGCAGACGACAATGCGGTCAATCGTGAAGTGCTGGGTGAAGCGTTGGCGACACTTGGTGTCAGCGTGGACTTTGCCGAGGATGGTGTGGGGGCCGTCGAAATGGCGGCGGGCGGCAGCTATGATGCGATCTTCATGGATGGGTCGATGCCCGTGATGGATGGCTTTGAGGCAACGCGACGTATCCGGGCGGCTGAGCAAATGGCCGATGGCGACACACAGACGCCGATCATCGCTCTAACTGCGCAAGTGGCAGGGACGGATGCGGACGTTTGGATGGATGCCGGAGCTGATGCCTATATGGCCAAACCGTTTACGCTCGAACGGCTCACGGCAGCGCTGTCGGATCTCGGCACCCCGCGTGAGCGCACCAAAGAGCCTGAACCGGTTGCGGAGGGCGAGCCGGCGGTTTCGTCAGATATTTTCGATGCGGAAACGCTGGCGGGCTTTACCAAGATGAGCGCACGGTCGGGACGTGATCTTAAGGGTAAAGTCTGGGCGCTGTTCCGCACCAAAGCCCCGGACGGATTGGCTGATATTCGTGAGGCACTGGCGCAATCCGTCCCCGCACGGGAGGTTTCCCGTAAGGCGCACGCGCTCAAATCAATGGCGCTCAGTGCTGGTGCTGCCGAGTTTGCCACTGCCTGTGGACGTCTGGAACATGCGGCCGCGTCCGAGGATGACGCAAATACGCTGGCACAGGCCGCACAGGAAATCGCTGCGAGCCTCGACCGGACGCTATCGGCTATGGATGCTGCCGGGGACGAACAATCACCTGTTCGTAAGGCGGCCTCTGAAGAAGCGGCGGGAACTATTTTGGGGAAGTGAAAATGGGCACCGGCTCGTTTGGCCAGTGCCCACCATTCATTTGTCTATGTCGCCTTGAGCGCAGCTGCGGCTGCATTCAACGCGTCAAGGCGACTGTCAAAGGCGCGCTCATCGGAGAGATGACCGTCAGCGCTGAGCCCTGAAAGCATCGCCCGGACTTTGTCATTCATATTGACGGTGAAAACGAGTTTCCCGTCAGCCTGTGCGTCGGCAGCAATCGTCTCAACCGCT
>CALLCD010000049.1 GCA_938049795.1 uncultured Hyphomonadaceae bacterium
AGGGTGGCCGGGCCAATAGGGACAGCTTTCGCCCGCCGCATTGTCGCACACGGTGATGATGACATCCATTTTCGGCGCGTCCGCTCCGCCAAACTCATCCCATGATTTCGAGCGGAAGCCGGACACGTCATGCCCACGCGCCTTGAGCACATTGAGCGCCATCGGGTGCGGCTCGCCCTTGGGGGTGGAGCCAGCCGAATATCCGTTGAGGCCATCGGTCGCCGAGACAAGCGCTTCGCCAATGATCGAGCGGGCAGAATTGCCCGTACAAAGAATAAGAATGTTCATGGCTGGCTTTCCTGTTTGCGCACTGTGACAGCATTTGCGGCCGTTTTGGCACGGGTGCGCGCGGTGTCCGTATCGTCTGCGCGGGCGAGGGCAACGCCCATACGGCGGGTTTTGTAGCTTACGGGTTTGCCAAACAGGCGCAGCTCGGTGTCCGGCGTGGCGAGCGCTTTGTCGACGCCGTCAAACACAACACCCATCGCCTCGACCCCGCCATAGATCACGGCGCTGGCACCGGCATTGCGCAAGCGTGTATCAACCGGCAGACCGAGAATGGCGCGGGCATGGAGGGCAAATTCGGACTGGTATTGCGTGACGAGGGTGACAAGCCCCGTATCGTGCGGACGCGGACTAATTTCAGAAAACCAGACTTCGTCGCCTTTGACAAACAATTCGACCCCGAACAGTCCAAGCCCGCCCAGCGCTTCGGTGACTTTGCGGGCCATGTCTTCGGCGCGCTCCAAGGCGAGTGTAGTCATCTCTTGGGGCTGCCAGCTTTCAACATAGTCGCCATTCTCCTGCCGGTGGCCGACGGGTGCACAGACATGGGTGCCGCTTGCGCTGCGCACCGTCAGCAGGGTGATCTCGAAGTCGAAATCAATCTGGCCCTCGACAATAACGCGTGTCTCGCGCGTGCGTCCGGCCTCGAGCGCATGGTCCCACGCTGCGCCAATATCAGAGGCCGACAGAACGCGCGACTGGCCCTTGCCTGAGGAGGACATGACCGGCTTGACGAAGACCGGATAGCCGATCTTGTCTGCGGCGGCGGCAAGCGCCTCGCCAGTGCTCGCAAACGCAAACGGGCTCGTCGGCAGGCCAAGTGTTTCGGCGGCAAGGCGGCGAATGCCTTCGCGGTCCATCGTCAATTGCGTTGCGCGTGCGGTCGGGATCACCGTGGCAATCCCCGCAGCTTCGATACGGGCAAGCTCGTCTGTGGCAATGGCTTCAATCTCGGGCACGATGAGATGCGGGGCTTCACGCGCGACCAGCTCTGCCAGAGCGGCCGCATCCGTCATGTCGATGACATGGGCGCGATGAGCGACCTGCATGGCCGGCGCGTTCTCATAACGGTCCACCGCGATCACTTCGACGCCGAGCCGCTGCAACTCGATCACCACTTCCTTGCCAAGCTCGCCTGCGCCAAGCATCATCACACGGGTCGCGCTTGGCGAGAGCGGGGTGCCGATGGTGCCGGGCTTTGGGGGTGTGTGCATGTCTGTGTCCTGATTATGGAGCGGCCTAGGCGTTTTCCTAAACAAGGTCTTGGCTCAATGCAACGCACGGCAAACGGGCATCAGCGGCCAGCTTGACATATTTCAACCTTCACGCAAGTCTTGTTGTGTCTTCGGGAGGGGCGGAATGAAATCACTCTTTTTGCGATTGGTGCTTGTCGGTGTGCTGGCTTTATCGGGAAGTGTATTGCAGACTGCCGCAGCAGAGGACACGGGCGGCGAAGCGGTTTCCGCACTTGACGAGGCGCGCGAGGCGAATGACAGCGCGCCGGATGATTTGCGGGCACGTTATAGGCTTCAAGTGCTTCTACGCAAAGAGATCAAGGCGGCGCAAGCCAAGGGCGACACGGACCTCGTCTATCAGCTTTCGGCAGAGTTGATCGCGCGGCTGGACGAAAGCATTGAACAGGCACCGACATTGCGGCAGTTCCGGTTCCGGCGCTATCAGGCGCGGTCGACACGCTATGGTATTGAACTCCAGGTTAAGGATGACAAGACAACAGCGCTTGAAAGCCTGCGCATAGCGGCATGGGATATGCGGACCCTGACCCGCGAATATCCCGATAGGACAAGATATTTTGAGGAATTGGCCTTAACACAGATCAGGCTTGGCTGGTTGGTCAGACAGGTCGAGGGTGTGCCAGACGCTGTGGTCCATTATGAGGAAGCGGTCAGTCTTGCGCGGGAGATTCTAAACCGTTCGCCGCAAAGCGCCAGGGCCAATTATGCGCTGGCTTACGGGCTTTGGTTTCAGGCGTGAAAAACCGGACTTGATGTTGGCACATATGAAGCGGTCGAGGCGGCGCTGCCGATCTATTCTGAAGCGCTTGAGCGGTTTGATATGACTGTGCAAAACTATTCCCATAAGGCGGTGATGCAGGACAGGGCGCGTGCGTGGCATGAATATGCGGGCGCTTATCGCGAGCTTGGTGATGACCATCAGGCGTTCAACACGCTTCGGGTCAGCTTCCAGAAACTGAAGCAGGCGTCCGGTGCCTTTCCCGATGATTCGGAGCTTTACCGCAACATGTATCAATATGCCTGTCAGATGGCCAATTATACGCCGGACGTCGATGAGCGGATTGTTGTGCTGGAGCGTGCTGCAAAGCTTGTGGCCGAAGCCGAGACGACAGGGGCCCTGCATGCTGAGGATGAAGCACTACCGGAGTGGATCGAGCAGGAACTTGCGCACAATCGGAAAATGGCGGCGGCCACCAGTGTCGAGGAAAAGCAAGCCATTATCGCCGCCTATTTCGAGGCGCGTGGCCTATCTGATGAAGAGATCCATGACGCCACAATCGAGCTTGAACCGGATGGGGCGGCTGAATAAAGTGTCAGCCTGTCGCTGTGCGGGCGTCGGGTCTAGGGGGCCGCTGTCTCATGCAAGCCGGCGTCCCGCTTCAGGATAAACCGCCCCGAAAAATAGATCAGCGCACCGATAGGGCCGAGCAGATAGCACAGGAGCATGGACGGAGCGGCGAGCCAGTGGGAGACGCCGCGCCGTTGCGCATCGCGGCCAATCCATGCGCCGACGAAAAGATCGAAGACGAGATAATGGCTCCAGCCGATCAGCACGCCAATCGGTGTTGCGAAGATGGCCGAGACGCCGTCCATCGTGGTGAAATCAACCTGTTCAGACCCGGCGCTGGTAAACAGTGTAATGCCGAAACAGATCGCATAGAACAGGCCGACGGCGACAGGGTAGACCGCCGAATGGACAAGCTTTTGCGTCACCCCCGCACGCGGCAACAAGATGAGCAGTGCCCATGCCGGCATGACGGAAATATTGAGCAGCGAGAAGGCGAGATCATAGGTCATTG
>CALLCD010000050.1 GCA_938049795.1 uncultured Hyphomonadaceae bacterium
AGCCTGGAAACGGCCCGGAATCCCGTCACTCCAAATGCTGATCGGCAAGCCGTCATCTTCCCAATATTTGCGTTTGACCTCATAGTGGATTTGCACGCAAGGCGTATAGCCAAGCCCCGCAATCGCTTCTTGTTGCAAGGCTGAGGGGATGGGGTCGATTGCGATATGGCGCAGGGCCGAGAATGGCACCGAGACAATCGCATATTTGCCGCGCACGGTGGAGCCATCGGCCAGCCTGATGTCCACGCCATCGCTCTGGGACTGGATCGCCTCGACCGGCGTATTGTTGCGCAATGTCCCGCCAAAGGCGTTGGCCATCGCAATCGGGATTTGTTGATTGCCGCCAATCGCTGCGCCGCCTTCGCGTCCGGTGGTGCGGCCAATCTCTGCTTGCTGTGCGCCCCATGTCAGCAATTGGAACATCATCAGCGCGGAGAGGTCTCTGGCCGATGTGCCATAGCTGCCATTGTGCGAGACGCCGAGATCAACCGCTTCGGGCGGCAGCCCTGCTTCGGTCAATACATCAAATACCGACCTGTCCCATTTCGCATAATCGCTCGACCGCCACGCCGTGACATCGCCTTCGGGGAAGGGGTTGAGCGCGCCGTATAAGGCATATTGCGCAGAGGAGGGGGTGTTTTTGCGATGGGCTTCTTCGACAAACGGATTGCGCGGATGGTTGGCCCAGTCCTCTATCGTGATCAGTTCGTTGCCGATTGCGATCACACGTTCGCTGCGTAAGCTTTCTGTGCGGCGTCTGACGGGGCCAAGGCCGACGCCATATGTGTCGGCTGCATTGATCAGTCTGGCATAGCCGCCCGCCATGCCATTTGCGCCAAGCTCCGGCCCGCCCGGCACAATGCTGCCCGACACCGTAAACACCCGTCCGCCCACACGATCGGTCGCTTCGAGCACCAGAACCTTTGCGCCAAGCTGTTCGAGCAGCAGCGCCGCGTTCAGCCCAGACAGACCTGCGCCAATGATCACGACATCCGCATCAAACGAAGAAGTTGCCGAACTGGTCGCCGCCGGTTCACTTTGCCCGCCGCAGCCTGCCAGAAACCCCGTCCCGACGAGGCCGGCAGAGCCCAACAGGACTTTGCGTCGGGATACGGGTTTCATCTTGTCATTGGCCATCGTCTACCCTCCGATTGATAACACAAATCTGCCAGCATTGAGAGCTGCACGAAAAATTCAGGCGGCAGGTCGGCATGTGTTTGTTGTCTTTCTGGCTGCGAAATTCACAGCCTTGTTCAAATGATATATTCTTTCAAAGGGGCGAAATGTCTAGGCAAAATCTTTGCAGGATCGGAAATTATCCCTGCGCGCGGGCGCTGGTTTTTGCTTATTTGGCGCTCGGTGTTATGGCAGGGGTAAAGGATATATCCAATTAGGATGGGGGAGAGGAGCATGGCAATGCCACACCGGATCAGGACAGCGCGGCTCGGTGTCTTGCTGCTTTCACTGGCACTTGGTGCATGTGGTGTGTCCGAACAGGTCGAAAGTCTTCAGGCGGATACGATTATCGAAAATGTCACCGTGATTGATGCGGTGGAAGGCGCGCGGGCGAATATGGACGTTGTGCTGCATGACGGCAAAATCGCAAGCGTCTCGGCACATGGAACACACACGTTGCCAGACACAGTGACCCGGATAGAGGCTACCGGCAAATATCTCATTCCGGGCCTCTGGGACTCTCATGTCCATCTGAGCTATACTGAAGGGCTCGATCACACCACATTCTTCCCATTGGCCATTGCCCACGGGGTGACCTCGCTGCGCGATACGGGCGGACATCTGGACAAACTCGCCCCCGCGCGAGCGGCTGCCGAAGCGGACCCGCTCGCGCCCAACCTCTACATTTCGGGCCCTCTGATCGACGGGTCTTTGCGCGTTTATGCGGGCCAATCCCCGTTCAACCCAGATATCTCTGTCGGTGCAGCGACGGCTGCGGACGCGGAACGGATTGTCGACGAATTGGCCGCTGCCGGTGTCCATTTCGTCAAAGCCTATGAAATGCTGTCCGAGGATGCGTTCAAAGCGCTGGTCGCGCGCGCGGACACGCATGGTCTGCCGGTCGCCGCGCATGTGCCGCTCTCGATGACGGCGGGGGACGTGGCGCGGGCAGGGGCGGACGATATGCAGCATTTGCGCAATCTCGAATTTAGCTGCGCGAGCGATGTTGCTGCCTTGCTGACCGAACGGCTCGACATGATCGCCGAAAACGATGCCGACCATCCCGCTCTCTTGCGCCAGAACATCCACGCTGCCCAGCGGCCGGTCGCTATGGCCGATTTGGAACCGGAGGCGTGCGACGAGATTATCGCGACCCTCGCTGAGCACATAGTCTTCCAGACTCCAACCCTCACCGTCAGCCGGTTTGCGACCCACGGCCTTTATCGTGATCAAAGCTACACCGCCACATTCGACTATGTCCCCGCAGAGGTCGGTGATGGCTGGAAAGAGCGTCACCTCAGATATGCTGATCCGTCCACAGATGAAGCGGTCTTGCAGTTTGATGACTGGTTCCAGTCCATGCTGCCGCGCCTTGCAGAGGCCGGTGTGCCGATCCTTGCGGGGACGGATGCGCCGATTGTTTTCCTGACCCCGGGCGCGAGCCTGCATCAGGAACTGTTCTTGCTTGTAGAAGCGGGCCTGACCCCGTTGCAAGCCATCGAAGCGGCCACAAGCGCGCCCGCCAGCTTCTTCGGGATAGAGACTGAAACCGGGAGCATACGCGCAGGACTGACCGCTGATCTGGTTTTGCTCACCGCCAATCCGCTGGAGGACATTCGCAACATCGCCAAAATCGAAACCGTGATCAAAGACGGTGAGTTGATCACGCGGCCGACCCTCGACACCCTGCTTCTCGCCCCGAACGCCCAAGCCGATTAGGCGCTATGGGAGCGACAATTTTCGCTCGGGCCGCCGGTCTCTCTTGAAGCTCTCAAGGCTGCTGACATAGCCCTCCCACGGATCGGCGTCGTCGAAATAGTTCGGCTGCACGCGGGCTACAAACTCGAGCAATTCGGACGAGGCTTCCTCATAAGAGCGCAGCTTTGTGCCCGTTGCCCGCCATTGGCAGACGCCCCGCTGACCATCCATCAAAAGCCACGGCTCCCACGGCGAAAAGGACGACCAGAAGAGCGCATAGTCGGCTCGGTTCACTGCCGGATCGAGCAATTGCGCAAGCCGCGTTGCATAGCTGAACTCGCCTGAATAATAGCTGACCGGACCCGTGCTCTCACGCGGCCATTCATCGGGCTGGAGCCGACTTGGCACCTCGCCAACCGAACGCTCGGTCAGTGTGGCCTTGTCGCCCGCAATGTCCCAGACCAGTCTGTCTTTCTTGCTTTGGCCGCCATCTTTGGCCGTGGTGAAATCGGCGAGCGTGTGGCGCTGGGCACTGCCGCCATAAGTGTTGTGATAGGGGCGCACGGTCTCGTTGGTCAGTGGATTGACCAGCGTGTCGGCGGGCGTGACTGAATCAATTTCGCTGAAGAAGCCGACATCATAGGCTTTCTGGATGTGCGTGCCGTCCGCCAGCACTTCCCAGCGATGCCGCGCAAGCCCCTGAAACCCACACAGCGGCACAACCGGCCCGCCTGCAACACCGCCCCACAATACTCCCTTGAACCAGATATAGACATCGGATGTGTCCAGCGTGCCGAGGAGTTTGATATAGGCGTCAAACAGCTGCGCATCGCTCAGATCGGCAAAAGAGCTAGCGGGATCTGGCACCATAGCGGGCCGAGCCGTCTGGCATGCCGCCGCCGCAAACGCGCTGGCCCCGAGGCCGCCGCCTGCGAGCAAAAAGTGCCGTCTGTTAAACGCGTGTCCGGACCCGGTCTTCATGCACTTATCCCCATCTTCGAACTATGTCTCGACATAAAAGGATATACCTTTTAACCTCTGATTTGGAAAGCGTTTCGGGAGCGGCTTGTTATGAAAAGACTTTGGATATTGTTTGGTCTGGCGACACTCGGCGTAAGCTCCGCCTGTATGAGCCAGCAACCTGCCGCTGCGCAGGAAACCTCCAAGGTCCAAGCGGAGATTCCCGGCTGGCTTGCCAAGGATTTTGCGGATCTGACGGCCCTGTTCGACGGACGGTGGGATAGCGAGCGCCACGGTTTCTTTGCCGAAGATGCGGGGCTCGATCCGGCCATTCTGGCTCCACGTGCGCATTTCCTCATCACCCGCGAGGACACAGGCAGCGACCGCGAGGCGCGCTTTGTCACCACCATCGAAGGCGTGCCAGTCGCCACCCACACGCTGCGCATAGACACCGGCACAAACACAATCCTCCAGACCAGCGACGGCTCTGATTGCACCATTCTTTGGCGGCGACAGGCCAGCCAGTTTGTCGGCACCGTACCAGACACGGCCCGCTGTCAGGCCAGCTTTCCCGATCCCGCAGGCGAGGGCGCATTTGCGGCAACGCTTGCCATCTCGGAGACCGAGTTCTGGATCACCTCGAGCCGCGGCGAGGCCCGCTCGGAAAGACGGCTCCGGCGCGCGCGTATGTTCTCCTGTTGGGCGCAGGTCTTGCGCGGGGCCAAACATGGCGACACCGGCGAAGGCAATGAAGACTGGCAATATTATACCGATGTCCGCCTCCACGATGAGGGCGGCGAGGCGGTTATTTTCACCGATGAGACACCGCCGAAAAAGGTCCGCTTCATCCTGCGCGATGTCGAATGGACTTATGGCACCAACCGCGCCTCGCTCGTGCTTTATGCGCATGAAGGCGACAATCCGCGCGCGG
>CALLCD010000051.1 GCA_938049795.1 uncultured Hyphomonadaceae bacterium
GACCCCCGTGGTCGAGAGGTATGTCACCGTTGCCGCCCGCGCCGCTGCCGCTCCGAACGCTTTAAACACCGGACAGCCCGTCTCCTCCGGCGGCATAGAGATCAGCCAATGGCTCCCGTCTGGAATATCGTCGGGTTTCAGCGCCTCAAACACATGCGCGTCCAGCCCCTCGCCGCGCAGTTTCGCTGCCTTGGCTTCCCCACGCACCGTGCCGCCAATGTGCCATCCTTGCGCCCGCAACCGCTCTCCCAGAGTTTGCGCGCTATAGCCAAGCCCGAAGGCGAACAGGCTTTGGCCGGTGTCTTCGGACTGCTGAACTTGCTGCATTGTCATTTGCGCTTCCCGGATAGGCGTCTTAAATCAAGGCTTAGTATAGGAGCCGCTTTGCCATGTTGATAGCCATAACCAGCCTCGCCCTGACGCTTATGGGCCAATCGGCGGGCTCATCGCCGAGCGCACAGGCGCAAAGACTGGTCGAGGCCCAGCGGCTTGATGCCTGTATCGCCAAGCTCGATACCGACCCGGAAGGCGCGTATGAAGATGGCCTGAAATGGATCGGAGAGGGCGGGCGTCCTTTTGCGCGCCAATGTACGGCGCTTGCGCTGGTGGAATTGGGACAGGCGGCCGAGGGCGCAGTGCGGCTCGAAGACCTTGCCAATGCGGAGAATGGTGGCTCGCTCGCCCAGCGGGTGATTTATCTCACCCAGTCGGGCAATGCGTGGCTCCAAGCCGGTGCGCCAGAGGCGGCGCTGGTGACGCTCAACAATGCGATCAAGCTCAGCCCGACCAATCCGCTCCTCAAGGCTGATCGCGCCGCCGCTTATATGGCGCTCGGCCAATGGGGCAATGCGGAACGCGATCTCGACATTGCCAAGCGCACCCGCCCCTATGATACAAGCATTTTGCAGATGCGCGCGGCGACACGGCTCAATCTTGACAATCTCTCCGGCGCCAAGGCCGATATTGATGCGGCGATGGAGATTGACCACACCGACATCAAGACCCTGCTCCTGCGCGGCAATATTCTCGAAGCGATGCGGGTGGCTGACGGGGACGAGACGCCGGTGCTTACTCTGGGGGCGAACTGATCATTCCAGCACGCACGCGGCCAAACCATCGCGCCGGACCGTCTGCATGCGCGCCTGCAATGTGGCCGCCCGTTTGCGGACATAAGGCCCGGGCGGATCAACGCGCCATTTGTTCGGGCTGGGCAGAACGGCGGCGAGCAAGGCCGCTTCGCGCGCGGTGAGATCTGCGGCGGATTTGCCAAAGCGGGCTTGGGCTGCGGCCTCTGCGCCAAACAGTCCGTCGCCCCATTCGGCAATGTTGAGATAGGCTTCCATCACACGCCGCTTGCCCCAGACAAAATCAATGAAGGTC
Source organism: uncultured Hyphomonadaceae bacterium (assembly GCA_938049795.1). Taxonomy (GTDB): domain Bacteria; phylum Pseudomonadota; class Alphaproteobacteria; order Caulobacterales; family Hyphomonadaceae; genus CALLCD01. The sequence goes on from CALLCD010000051.1 coordinate 1,381, forward strand.
GCCATCCAAGCTTCCGGCGCTTTGCGCACCAGCCCGCCGCCATTCCACAGAAACACATTCTTCGCCGTTTGCTGGGTGATTGTAGACGCCCCGCGCAGCCCTTGCCCGCGTTCGCGTTCTTCAAGCGCCTTGGAGATCGCCGCCATGTCCACGCCCTCATGCTGGCAGAAGGCGGTGTCCTCGGCCGCGATGACTGCCAGAACGAGATGGGGCGAGATCGCTTCAATCGGGGTCCAGTCCCGCCGCACCTCTTCGCCCGCCAGCGCTCTTTGCCCCATCAGGATGCTCGCCGGCACCCGCACAAATTTCAGCGCCAACCCATAGGCATGGACCACCAAAAACCCGATCAGACAGACCCGCAAGACGATACCGAACACTTTAGCCATGCTGCCACTCCGCCGCTGCGTCTGCGTCTGTCTCCTTGTACGCACGAACCGCCCGCTCTGCCGCAAACTGCTCTGGCGACAGTTCCGACAAAGCCCAGATCGCCGCCCCGCGCACCAGTGGCGCGTCGTCATCAAGCCGCGCCAGCACATGCGGGATCAGCGACCCATCGCCCGAATTGCCAATCGCTATCAGCACATTGCGGATAAATTTGTCCCGCTTGATCCGTTTGATCGGCGAGCCGGAATAAAGCGCGCGGAAGGCCGCATCATCGAGGCCGACCAAATCCGCCAGTGCCGGACTGTCGGTCTGTGCCCGGGCATGGAATTTGATCTCCGAGGTCGCTTGCGCAAATTTATTCCACGGGCAGACGGCAAGGCAATCATCGCAGCCATAAATCCGGTTGCCCATCGCTTTGCGGAACTCGAGCGGGATGGGACCACCAAGCTCGATGGTCAAATAGGAAATGCAGCGCCTTGCGTCGAGTTTGTACGGGGCAGGGAAGGCCTTGGTCGGGCAAATGTCGAGACACGCTGTGCACGAGCCGCAATGGTCGACCTCCGGCGGGCTCGGCTCAAGTTCGGCTGTGGTCAGTAACACGCCGAGAAACAGCCATGAGCCAAACTCTCGGCTGACCAGATTTGTGTGCTTGCCCTGCCAGCCAAGGCCTGATTTGGCGGCTAGCGGTTTCTCCATCAGCGGGGCGGTATCGACAAAGACCTTTACATCTTCGCCGCTCTCTGCGGCAAAGCTGCGCGCAAGCTGTTTGAGCCTTTTCTTCAGCACATCATGATAGTCTTTATTGCCGGCATAGACCGACACGGTGGCGTGTGAGCCATGGTCGAGCGAGGCCAGCGGATCGCGTTCGGGGCCATAATTGAGACCGACAATCACCGCCGAGCGTGCCTCGGGCCACATCGCCGTCGGATGCGCCCGCCGTGCCAGCGTCTCCTCCATCCATGCCATCTCGCCATGATGACCGGCGGCGATATAGTCCGCGAGCCCCTTGCCCGCCTCCCACGCCTCATCCGCCCGCGCGACACGGCAGGCGTCAAAGCCCAGCTCGAGAGCCAAGGTTTGCAGTCTGGTTATGTCCGTGCAGGTCCCGGTCACTACTGAATCATTTGAACGCGCTGCGCGTTAAGAGTGACGCGCTCAACCGTTAGCTGATCGACTTCCAGCAGAAGCTGTTCACGGTCGGGATGATCGAGACTGTTCATATTATCGGCCTGCAAGGCCATGAGATTTCTCAGAGCATCAAAGAGTTTCGTTTCCGTCTCCAGGGAGTCGCTAAAGGTTGCAAATGCGTTCCTGGCGCTGCGGAGAAAGGCGCGCTCTTGCGGTGTGACATCGCTTGATAGCTGTCCGAGCTTGTCCAAAGTCTGCGACGTGCGCAAATGTCCGTCCGCAATTTCATCGTCCGCTACGTCAAGAATGGCAATCGCAGCGTGATAGTCTGCATCGGACCCGGTGCCGAGCAAATGGTTGATTTCACCCTGCAAGAAATGAAGCATGACCTCATTCGTATAAATAGACAGGCGTGACAAACTCCGGTTCGGCGTGCCCCGGTCCGGACTTTCGTCGAGGGTGAGCTGGATCATCTGGTTTTCCAGTTCGATGGGCGGGAGCAAGCGTTTGAGTGACGCCACAAGCAGCTTGTCTTCCGCGCCTTCGCCGCCACTGTCGATGTAAGCTCGATAGAGATTGAGGAGATCGATCGTGCTCTGGTTCGACTCGATGACAGTCTGGCGGGTTAGCTCTGCCATTTTTGGCAGATAAACGGCGTAGGACAATGCTTCTGCAGACAACGCCGGCAAAGTATCAAACCGCTGTGCAATTGTATCGCCAGACGCCATTATCTGCCGCTGCAATTGGTCAAGGCGTTTATGTGCCTCTTTGGGGCTGACAGTGCCCAGATCAAAGTCGTTGATCAGATAATCTGCCTGGTCGAGCTCCTGCGATAGCGAGTGTGCGTCCAGCACAATCGCGTCATAGGCCCCCCGCCACTCAGCAATCTCTTGCACCGTTTCTACGCTCTGGGCGTCGGCACGACCCCCGGTGATATGAAGCGGCAGGGTCACACTCAGCAGTGTCATCAGAACCGTAACCAGAAAGCGTCTCATAAATTCCCCTAAAATTGCCCAATACCGATGGGCGTTGCTAAAAATCCAGATCTGCGTAGTGGCTGGCCGGGCGTGTTCCGTCTAGTCTGTCTGACAGCAAGGGCCGGAAAGACGGGCGCGATTTCATCTTGCTGTACCAGGTCCGCAGGTCCGGTGCGGTCTGCCAGGGCACATCGTCGAAATAGTCAAAGCAGGACAGATGCGCGGCCACGGAGAGATCGGCCAGCGTGATGCTGCGTCCGGCAAGATAACCGCGCGTTTCGGCGAGATAATTGAAGAACGTCAACACGCTGCGCAAGGCATGAGCGCCCGTGCGCAGGGTGGTGGAGTCCGGTGAATGGGCACGGCTGCGGGCA
>CALLCD010000052.1 GCA_938049795.1 uncultured Hyphomonadaceae bacterium
GAAGGAGAAATCTTATGTCGTCATCTTTGATGATCTAAAACGCTTTGCGCGGGATACGGAATTCCATATCAAGCTGCGCCGTGAGTTTGCCATTCGCGGTGCACGAGTGGAATGCTTGAACTTCAAGTTTGAAGATACGCCCGAAGGTGAATTCATTGAAACCATTCTTGCTGCTCAAGGACAACTGGAACGCAAACAAAACAGACGACAAGTTTCTCAGAAGATGAAAGCCCGAATGATGGATGGCTACTGGGTATTCCAAGCACCTGTGGGTTATAAATACGAGAAGCAAGGCTCACACGGCAAGATCATGGTTCGTAATGAACCTCTGGCATCAATTGTTGCTGAAGCCCTTACAAGCTATGCTTCTGGTCGTTTTGAAACCCATGCAGAAGTCAAACGCTTCCTAGAAAGCCAACCTGTATTTCCAAAATCACGACATGGGTACGTTACATTTCAGAAAGTGGCTAACATTCTGTCCCAACCACTTTATGCAGGACTCATTGAACATAAGGATTGGGAAGTCAGTCAGATATCAGGCAAGCATGAACCTCTTGTCGATTTGGAAACCTTCCATGCTATTCAAGATCGCCGTAATGGTTTTAAAAAAACACCTACACGCAAAGACATTAAAGACGACTTCCCACTGAGAGGATTTGTGACCTGCGGCTCTTGCGAGAGGCCCATGACCTCCTGTTGGTCAAAAGGCCGTAATCGTAAATATCCATACTACTTGTGCGATACCAAGAAATGTCCTGACTATCGAAAGTCCATCCGCAAGGAAGTGATAGAAGGTGAATTTGAAGAGGTTCTAAAACAACTTACTCCATCAGAACAATTGTTCGCACTGGCTTTAGATACCTTCAAGGATAGTTGGGATGATAAACTCAAATCGAAGAATCAAGCCAAGTCCGAAATCAAACGCCAGATTTCAGAGTTTGATACAAAATCAGCTCAACTCATAGACCGCTTAGTAGATGCTGACAGTAACGCGCTTATCAAAGCCTACGAAGGCAGATTACAGGATATGGAGCGCCAAAAAACCATATGGCAGGAAAAGCTAGCCCAAACTGGCAAGCCAACAGCCCCATTCAACAAGATTTATCGAACCGCTTTTGAATTTCTCGCAAACCCTTGGAAACTATGGAGTTCTGATAGGTTGGAAGACAAGAGAGCGGTACTAAAACTCGTATTTGCAGAGCGTTTACCCTACCATCGAAATAAGGGTTATCGAACCGCAAAAACCTCCTTACCTTTCAAGGTCTTAGGAGACTTCACCGTGGGAAAGTATGAGATGGTGATCCCTGAAGGATTCGAACCTTCGACCTACTGCTTAGAAGGCAGCCGCTCTATCCAGCTGAGCTAAGGGACCAATGTTTAAGATATGTATCAAGGTTCACATGATTCTGACAAGTCACTGATCTGGAAATATGCAGATTTAATGTGTCCAGGGGAGTGATCTATCTGTACTGAAGTTCTCGGCGTATGACATAATACGACGTTTGGCCTTCTGTGGCTGTTGAACCGAGTAGGCCAAGCCGTTTTTTTCTGCGTAGGCTTTTGCATCTTCAAGAGATGTAAATTCAAGCTTTATTTGGGATTTTACATCAGAAGAACTGGTATATCCCATTAAAGGCTCCACCTTGCGCGCTTTTTCAGGTTCAAACTCCAAAACCCAGGCATCTGTTTTGGATTTGCCTGATTGCATAGCAGTTTTTGTAGGTTTGAAAATTCTTGCTGACATGGTTTCCATCATTTCAAATCCGGAATAAGGCCTTGATGGTCGGAGCGGCAGGATTCGAACCTGCGACCCTCTGGTCCCAAACCAGATGCGCTACCAGGCTGCGCCACGCTCCGAAGCGCTTCTCATAAAACCATGTCGGGGCATACTGCAAGCGCTAATTGGGAATAAACGCCGCTGCGCATGCATTTTTTGCACTTATTCTTCGGTCGGGCTCTGATTGCCAAGGATATTGTGGGCAATCGAGCCACCCGGCTTGAGGCCTGCTTCGTCAGCGCTTCCGGCGGGAAGTTGCAATATCGCAGCGACCGGGCCACTAAATGCAATAGGATTTTGAGAGCCGGGCGCGGCACGCCGCACAATCGCAGCAATGTTGCCGTTCGGTGAGATCAGGATCAGATCAAACGGGGCCGTCGCCGCTTCCGAGGACACGGCCAATGCTGGCGCCCCTTGAAGATCGAGCAGGATCGCCCCTTCCAGCCCCGACGCGAGGTCGCCCACTTGCGCGATACCGTCCGCGACGACCCCGACCTGCGTGGTCACATCGAGCGGCAAGGCATCAGGCTCTGACGTGATCTCCAGTTGTGAGACAGTTTGCGCCTGCGCCATCAGGCCGGATGTCAAACACAGAGCAAGAAGCAGACCTTTGGTGCGTAGCATTTCAGGAACCTTGTATTGGTGAGCCGGACGGATGCTTATAGACTCAAGACTTGGGCAGGATCAATGCGACGTGGCGGCCTTTCTTGCCGACTTCGGCAATCCCTTCCAGCACTTCGCCCACCTCCGTCGTTTCGCGGCCAGACCGGCGCAATACGACGATGTGGAGGAAGATGTCCTCTTCGGAATTGGGCGTACGGACAAAGCCGTATCCTTTGGTCTGGTTGAACCATTTAACAATGAGGGTTTCAGGTTCGAGATCATCCGCCCGCTGCAGAACGGACACGCGTGGCGGCTCCATTTCGAGGACTTCGGCAACTTGCCAACCTGAATCCCGCTTGACGATACCGCAGACAATCGGCGCGCCTTCATCAGCGGCGGTTTCACCGAACTTCCGCAAGCTGCTGATATGGAGCAAAACATCGCCCATAACCTGAGGATAGGCATCCGGTGCGAGCACGACAAAGCCATAGCCCTTGGCCGTGTCGAACCATTTGACATGGCCCTCGACCCGAAGCGTTGCTTCAGCCTCCACTTCTGCGTCTATGTCTTCACTCTCTGACATTGCCCATCCGACCCAAATTTGGCCCATAAATAGAGATAATAAATCCCGCTGTCACGCGACAGTTGACCATCAACTGTTGTTTTTTGCAGAAAGCCGGAAAGTCACTGGCACTCCCTAGGGGAATCGAACCCCTCTTTCCAGGTTGAAAACCTGGCGTCCTAACCGATAGACGAAGGGAGCACACGGTGAGAACCCGCGATATAGCGACACTCGCCAAAGTGTGCAAGCGTCTTTCTTTAGCAAACCGCACTTGCGTCGCTGACATCAAACTGGGCGCGGCGTTTTCCGTTCCATTCATTGATCTTGATCCGGCCCGCGATGTGTAGCTGCTGGGAGGATCTGATCGCATCCCCAAGCGGTGTATCGAGCGCGCGCCACGCCACACATTCGATCCGGCCGGAGCCGTCTTCTGCGGTGAATTTCAAATGGTTTTCGCCAATGATCCGCGCGCCGGAAATATGCGCCGCCTTGAGCGCAAACACAGGCTGGGGTGCCGCCGCTCCAAAGGGCCCGAGCTGTTCGAGCGTGTCGCAAAGTTCGGGCGTCGCAGCTCCGGGCGCAAGCACCGCGTCAATGCACAGCTCACGCGCGGCGATCACACGGTCGCGGTTTTGCCCGATGCGCGTGTTCAGCCAGGCTTCGAAACTGGCAATCTGTTCGGGCGGCACGCTCAATCCGCCAGCCATCGCATGCCCGCCGCCCGACGCGATGATGCCTTCTTTGGCCGCATCCGAGATGGCCTCGCCAATATTGACGCCGGTGACAGATCTTGCGGAGCCTTTGGCAATGTCGCCGAGCCCCTCGCCCCAGCCGATCACCACGGCGGGCAAATGGAACCGGTCTTTTAACCGGCCCGCCACAATGCCAATGACGCCGGGGTGCCAGCCCTCGCCCGAGGCGACGAGTACGTTTTTATCCGGATCGCGGGCCAGTGCTTTTTCGGACTGGGCAATCGCTTCTTCGAGGATAGCCGCTTCGACAGCTTTGCGTTCATCATTGAGCGCATGCAGACGTTCGGACAGGGCGATGGCTTCCTCCCGATCATCAGTCGCCAGCAGTTTCGCCGCAAGCCACGGGTCGCCAATGCGTCCGCCAGCGTTCAGCCTCGGCCCCAACATAAACGTCGCATGATAGACGGTTTCGATCTGGCCAATGCCAGCGATCTCGGCAAGTGCGCGCAGGCCCGTATTGTTGTGGCGGGACATGATTTTGAGCCCCTGAATGGCAAAAGCGCGATTGACGCCCCTGAGCGGGGCCATGTCGCACAAAGTTCCAAGCGCGCACAGATCGAGCCATGCCATCAGATCGGGCAACTCACCGCTCGGCGGACTGACACCGCGTTCGCGCGCAAGCCGGTTGAGCGCAACGGCGAACACATAAGCCACGCCTGCGCCCGCCAAATGGCCACAGCCCGACGGGCAGTCCGGCCGGTTCGGGTTCACGAGCGCGGCACATTTCGGCAGCTCGCCATGCATCAGATGGTGGTCGAGGACGATGACGGGCAGATCAATCGCGTCCGCCTCGGCCAGAGCGTCCCGCGCCGCTGCGCCGCAATCCACGGTGATCACAAGATCCGCGCCGGTTTCCTTCAAATGCCGGAACGCGGCAGGGCTCGGCCCGTAGCCTTCAGTCAGACGATCAGGCACATAGAGGCCCAGCTCTTGTCCCCAACTGCGGAAATAGCGCGTCAGGATCGCCGACGAGGTGCCGCCATCGACATCATAATCCGCAAACACGGTCACATTCGCGCCGGCCAGAAGTGCATCGAGGGTTAGCGCTGCGGCTTTGTCCATATCGGCAAAGCTGGAGGGGTCCGGGAACGTGTCGCGCATGGTGGGCTTCAGGAACCCCGCCACGCTGTCGGGCGTCACATCGCGCCGTGCGAGCAGCCGCCCGATCAGATCATTGCCGCCGGATTTGGCCGTCAGCGCGCGCACTATATCGTCGGCGACCTCCCCCAATGTCCAGAAACGGCCACCAAGGGACGCGTCCACACCAAACAGAAAATCCGGCGTCTCGGCCTCTAGAATCGCTTTGCTCATTCCACCTGTTTACGACAGACGGCGCGTTGAGCGAACCTTTCTTATCAGGCCTGTCGAAGACGACATGACCAGCGTCTCGGTGTGCACGCCGCCTCCATTGATGCTGACACCGGTCAGAAGATCGCCATTGGTCACGCCGGTTGCGCAGAAGACGGTGTCGCCGGAGGCCAGTTCATTGAGGTCATAAAGCCGGTCAAGATTGGTGATGCCGGTGCGGGCGGCACGGGCGCGTTCTTCGTCATTGCGGAAATGCAAACGGCCTTGCATCTGACCACCGACACATTTGAGCGCCGACGCTGCAAGCACACCTTCGGGCGCGCCGCCTTGGCCGACATAGAGATCAATGCCCGTGCTCGGATCGGTCGTGTTGATCACGCCCGCCACATCGCCATCGGTGATCAGCGCAATCCGCGCGCCGACAGAGCGTAGGCTCTCAATGATTGGCGCATGACGCGGACGGTCCAGCACGCAAGCGGTCATCTGGTTGACCGGCACGCCTTTGACTTTCGCCATGGCGGTGATGTTCTCGGCAGGGGTCGCGTCAAGGCTGACAATGCCTTTGTCGTAGCCCGGCCCGACGGCGATCTTGTCCATGTAAACGTCGGGCGAAAAGAGCAATCCGCCGCGTGGGGCAATCGCAAGCACAGCCAGCGCGTTGGGCATGGCTTTGGCGGTCAGCGTGGTGCCTTCGAGCGGGTCCAGTGCGATGTCGATCTCGGGGCCAGTGCCCGTGCCAACTTCTTCGCCGATGTAAAGCATGGGCGCTTCATCGCGTTCGCCCTCGCCGATCACGATCCGGCCGCGCATCTCGACCTGATTGAGCGCGGTGCGCATGGCGTCTACGGCGGCTTGGTCTGCCTGCTTCTCGTCGCCGCGACCGACCTCTTCATAGGCCGCAATCGCAGCCAGTTCGCTGACGGTAACCATAGCATCGGCGATGCTGGCGCTAATTTTAGTCTCGGACATTCATGCCTCCTAAGAGCGGGCCACTAGAGATCAGTGATCCATTTCGATACGAATCAATCGCGGTTTGCCCGCAATTGATGACAATTGAGCCAACTGGTTCACAGCCTGTGCCATATTCGAGCGCGGACATCTATGGGTGACAATCGCCACAGGTGCAGTCCCCTGCGCGTCAGCGGAATCCTGCATCAGCTTGTCAATCGAGACACCCGCCTGGGCGAGCGTATCGGTCAGGCTTGCGAGCGCGCCTGACACATCGGCAAGCTGGGTCCGCAAGAACCAAGGCGCGCTTTCTGCGTCATCGGGCACGATAAAGTCGCGGGTCGGATGATGGGCTGCATGTCCGAAGGCCGAGCGGCGGCCGGTGCGGAAGAGTTTTGATATGTCGCCCATCACAGCACTTGCCGTTGGTCCGCCCCCTGCGCCCGGGCCTGTCATCACCACAGCGCCAAGCGGGTTGCCTTCCACGCGGACGGAATTGAGGCTGCCATTGATCTGGGCGAGCGGATGGGACGCTTCGAGCACTTTTGGCTCAACGCGGCAAACGACACCGCCTTCGGTTAGCACACCTTCGGCGATCAGCTTGACCGTATAACCGAGCCGCTCAGCAAATGTCAGATCAATCAGGTCTAGCGCCTCGACCCCGCTGATCGACACTTTGCTGAAATCGAGATTGGCCGAGAATGCAATTGCCGAGAGGATGGCAATCTTGTGGGCTGCATCCGTGCCGGAGACATCAAGCGTCGGGTCCGCTTCGGCAAAGCCAAGCTTCTGCGCCTCGGCCAGAACATCGGCATAGTCGCGCCCCGTCGAAAGCATTTGCGAGGTCAGGAAATTACACGTCCCGTTGAGAATGCCCGACACGCGGGTCACTTCGATGCCAGAGAGTGAGTCGCGCAAGGTCCGGACAATCGGCACACCGCCCGCCACTGCCGCTTCAAACAGGAGGTCCACCCCTTGCGCATCGGCCAGTCCGGCGAGCGCCATGCCATGCTCGGCAATTAGCGCCTTGTTCGCGGTGACAACCGGCTTGCCCGCCCGCAAGGCCGCTTCCACCGCATCTTTTGCTGGACCGTCCGCGCCGCCGACAAGCTCGACAAAGACATCGACATCCGGGTCGGTTGCGAGCGCTTTGGCACTGTCAAACCAGTCATATGCGGACACATCCGCGCCGCGTTTGCGGTTGCGGTCGCGCGCCGTGACGCCGCGGATCGAGACATGTTCGGGCAGCCGCAGACGGGCTTGCGCCTCGACCAATTCGACAAGGCCGCAGCCAACATGGCCCAAACCCGCAATTCCCAATCTTAAAGGTTTCACGTCACCTTCCTTCTGCTTATTCTTGATGTTCGGAGTTCCCGCTCACGTCGCCGGTTCAATCTCGCCGACGCCATAGCTCTGCATAAAGCGCCGGATGTTGCGCGCGGCCTGACGGATGCGCTGTTCATTCTCGACCAGGGCAATGCGCACAAAGCCATCGCCATATTCGCCGAACGCGCCGCCGGGCGAGACGGCGACATGGGCCTTCTCGATCAATTGTAACGAAAATTCGAGACTGCCCATATCTCTGCACGCCTCCGGGATCGGTGCCCATGCGAACATTGACGCTTTCGGGCTCGGCACGGGAAAGCCAGCGCGCGTAAAGCTCTCGACCAGCACATCGCGTCGCCCGCGATAGACCTCGCGCACTTCGTCAACGCAATCCTGCGGACCATCAAGGGCGGCCACAGCGGCCACTTGTATTGGCGTATAAGCGCCATAATCGAGATAGGATTTCACCCGCGCGAGCGAGGCGATGAGCCTCTGATTGCCCGCAACAAAACCGATCCGCCAACCGGCCATCGAATAAGTCTTGGACATGGTCGTAAACTCGACCGCAATATCTTTTGCCCCGTCCACTTGCAAAATCGACGGTGTTGGCTCCTCGAAATAGATCTCGTTATAGGCAAGATCGGACAGGATCATCAGATCATTCTTCTTCGCGAAGGCCACCGCCTCTTTGTAGAAGTCCAGATCGCAGACCTGCGCGGTTGGATTGGATGGGTAGCACAGAACCATCGCGGTGGGTGCCGGATTGCAATATTTGAGCGCCTTGGAAAGATTGGAGAGATAAATCTCGGGCGTGTCCGCGGGCACTGCCTTGATCGACGCGCCGGCAATGATGAAGCCGAAATGATGCAGCGGATAGGACGGGTCTGGCGCAAGGATGATGTCGCCGGGCGCGCTGATGGCTTGGGCGAGATTGGCAAAGCCTTCTTTCGAGCCGAGCGTGACGATGACCTCTGAGTCCATATCGAGCGCGACATCCCAGCGGCGCTGATAATAGTCGCGCACAGCCCGCCGGAGCCCGCGAATGCCGCGCGAGGCCGAATAGCCATGCACATTGGGCTGGCGCGCCGTCTCGACGAGTTTGTCGACAATATGCTGCGGGGTCGGCAGGTCCGGATTGCCCATCGACAAATTGATTACGTCCGCCCCTTCCGAACGCAGCGCCGCCAGTTTGCGGTTGACCTGCTCGAACACATAGGGCGGCAAACGCCGTATCTTGTGAAATTCCATCGTCATGCCAGCTATCCTGTCCTAGCGCGAGCTGACTTGATCGCGCAGAGCTTCTATTTCACCCGCGCCGAAAAACCCGTCCGGCTTGGGCTCGATGGCCGGCAGTTGCGGACGCAGTTCTGCGGCGATGGCTGCCATATCGTCAGGTGTCAGATGCGCACCGGCAGCCCTTGGATGATCAAACAGGGTCGCGCGCGCTGCGGCCGCTTCCTCCGCGCTCAAGGTCAGCCGGTCCCGCGAGGCCTTGATCGGCGCGGCGACAGGTACGGAATTGAGGTCCGGATAGCCCTCCCCGCGTATCTCCACGCGCCGCTTCTGGAACCATTCGGGCGTGTTCGCAATCCCGCCAACCACATCATCAATTGAGGCGCATCCGGCAAGACTGACTGTCGCACACAGCATGAGGGATGTCATAAAACGCAAAACCATGAAATTTTCCCAATTTATTGTGATCTTTTAACCATCTTTTTCCTGTATAAGAAACACCGGAGTGAAGCACAAAGCGAGATACAGAACGTATGTCTACAAAATCTGCCGGTAGCACGAAAGCAGGCGCATCGCCCAGCCTTGCCGAACTTATTGCAAGCCAAGACCCTGCCAAGATGCAGGAATTGCTACACATTATGGCCGCAGCCAATCAGGAAAGTCATGCCCTGCTTACAGAGGTGATGGGCAGTTCTGTCTCCAAACCGGCCGGCAAGCCCGCCGATCCGTTCGCCGCAATGCAGAGTTTTCAAAAAATTGGCCAGGCCCTTTGCAGCGATCCGATGCTGCTGATGAAAGCCAATTCCGAGCTCTGGCAGGGCATGATGACTGCTTGGATGGACATGAAAGCGGATGGCTCAGCCGGTCAGAAATCAAAAGACCGGCGGTTTTCTGACCCTGAATGGTCAAGCAATCCGATCTTCAACACGCTCCAGCGCAGCTATGAGCTCAACGCAAAATGGATGATGACCCTGGTCGAAGGCGCACAAGGGGTCTCGGAGGCGGAGCGGCGCAAGGCCAAATTCTTCGCCCAGCAGAGCATTGACGCCTGCGCGCCGACCAATTTCTTCGCCACCAACCCACAAGCGCTCAAAAAGATGATAGAGACGGGCGGGCAAAGCGTGCTCGATGGCCTCAAACAGGCGCGCGCCGATCTGCGCAAAGGCAATGGCAAGCTGACCATCAGCCAGACCGATGAGAGCGTGTTCCGCCTCGGCGACAATATCGCAACCGCCGAAGGTAAAGTCGTCTTCCGCAACACGCTGATCGAATTGATCCAGTATGAAGCGACCACCGAGACGGTCTATAAGCGCCCGCTTCTGATCTTCCCGCCGTGGATCAACAAATTCTATATTCTGGACCTGCGTGAAGAAAACTCGATGATCCGCTGGCTGCGTGATCAGGGATATTCGGTGTTCGTCGTCTCGTGGCGCTCGGCTGATGATGTGACCAAGGATTACACTTGGGATGACTATGTCGAACATGGCGCTTATGCGGCTGTTGAGGCGACGCTCGAAGCGGCCGATGCCAAGACGCTGAACGCGGTCGGCTATTGCATCGGCGGGACAATGCTGACCTCGGCGCTTGCGCACATGGCCAAGCGCGGCGACACGCGGATCAAATCGGCGTCCTATTTTGCCTCGCAAATGGATTTTGAAGAGGCGGGCGACCTGCTTGTCTTTACTGATGAGCATGCGGTCGCGGAGATTGACAAACTCGTTGCCGCCAATGACGGCGTGATGCCCGGCGAAAGCATGGGCGAGACGTTTAACTGGCTGCGTCCGGTCGATCTCGTCTGGCGCTATGTCATCGACAATTACATGCTCGGCAAGAAGCCGCGTCCGTTTGACCTGCTCTACTGGAATGCCGACCAGACCAATATTCCCGGGCCAACTCACCGGACTTATCTTCAGGATCTCTATGCCGACAATGCGCTGGCCAAGGGCAAGTTCGACGTGCTCGGCGAGCGGGTGAACGTCAAGGACATCACCATCCCCGTCCATGTTCAGGCAAGCCGCGACGACCATATCTGCCCCTATAACTCGGTGTACAAGACGGCCAAGTCTTTTAGCGGCCCTGCGCGCTTTGTTCTGTCTGGTTCGGGCCATATTGCAGGCGTTGTGAACCATCCCGATGCGAACAAATATCAGCATTGGGTCAATAAGGATCTGGCGGAGACAGCGGATGACTGGCTGGTGGATGCCGAAGAACATGCAGGCTCATGGTGGCCCGCATGGCACAAATGGCTGAAGAAGAAATCGGGGAAAAAGATACCCGCACGGACAATGCCGGAAAAAGACTTTGGCAATGCACCGGGCGCTTATGTCCGCCGGCGGATGGAACATATTCGCGAGGAGCGCGGGCTTTAGAGCCCCGTCGCCTCATCAAGCCCGAGCACAAGATTGAGGTTCTGCACCGCCGCGCCGGATGCGCCCTTGCCGAGATTGTCAAACCGCGCCATCAGCCGCGCCTGCTCGTCATTGCCGAAAACGAACAGGTCGAGCAGATTGCTCCCATTGCGCGCCTCTGGCTCAAGCTTTGTCATGGCGTCCGCCCCGTCCAGCGGGCAGACCCGCACAAAGCCCGCGCCCGCATATTGCTTCGTCAGTGCCTCAACAATCCGGCCCCGCGTCAAGCCGAGTGACCAAAGCGCCAGCGGCACTTCGACAATCATGCCTTGTGCATAATGGCCGACCGCAGGCGTAAAGACGGGCCGGTTTGCGAGCCCCGCATGATGGGCCATTTCCGGCGCATGCTTGTGGGATTGGCCCAATCCGTAGGCGCGGTAGGCGTCTCCGCCCGCTTCAAACTCGGCAATCATCCCCTTCCCGCCGCCCGAATATCCAGACACGGCATTGACCGTGACAGGGTAATCTGCGGGCACAAGACCGGCTTCGACCAGCGGCCGCATCAGCGCGATAAAGCCCGTCGGGTAGCAGCCCGGGTTGGAGATGCGCTTGGAGTCGCGAATCAGATCGCGCTGTCCATCGGCCATCTCTGGAAAACCATAAGCCCAGTCCGGATGCGTGCGATGTGCGCTCGACGCGTCGATGATCACCGTATCAGGATTAGCGACCAGTTCGACGGCTTCACGCGCTGCCTCATCGGGCAGGCAGAGGATCGCGACATCGGCCCCGTTCAGAAGCTCCGCCCGTGCCGCTTCGTCCTTGCGCTTGGCTGGATCTATCGAGAGCAGCTCGAGATCACTGCGCCCTGCAAGCCGGTCGCGGATTTGCAGGCCCGTCGTGCCCGCTTCGCCATCTATGAAGACTGTCGGTTTCATATGTCATTGTCCCAATAGAAAACGGGCGCTCCCGAATAGAAGCGCCCGTTTGAAATCTCGCAGAAGATGTGGTTCTAGCGCTTGGAGAACTGGAAGCTACGGCGGGCTTTCGCGCGGCCATACTTCTTACGTTCAACAACGCGCGGATCGCGGGTCATGAAGCCATGCGGCTTGAGCACCGAGCGCAAAGCAGGCTCATAGGCCACCAGCGCGCGCGAAATGCCGTGACGCACAGCGCCCGCCTGACCGGAAAGGCCAGAGCCTTTGACCGTGCAGATCACATCAAATTCTGTTTCGCGGCCGGCTTCGATCAGCGGCTGGGCAATCACCATGCGCAGCACAGGGCGGGCAAAGTATTTTTCCTGATCGCGGCCATTGATCGTGATCTTGCCGGACCCTGGCTTGATCCAGACGCGCGCGGTTGCCGATTTGCGGCGGCCAGTGCCATAGGCGCGGCCATGCTCGTCAATCTTCGGGTCGGGAAGCACAACAGGCGCTGCCAACGGGGCTTGGCCGCCTTCAAGCGTTCCGAGATCTTCGAGGGTCTGTGCAGTATCAGTATCGGACATGTGGTCTACGCCGCTTTCGTGTTCTTGGAGTTCATGGCCTTGAAATCAACCGTTTCAGGCTGCTGCGCTTCATGTTCGTGCTCGGCACCGGCATAAACGCGTAATTTCGAGAATTGCTTACGAGCGAGCGAGCTTTCTTTTGGAAGCATGCGTTCGACCGCTTTATAGATGGCCCGCTCGGGGAAACGTCCGGACAGGATTTTGCCAGCGGTCGTCGATTTGATACCGCCCGGGTGGCCGGTGTGGCGGTAGTAGATCTTGTCGGTCAGCTTTTTGCCCGTAAACACGGCCTTTTCAGCATTGATCACGATCACATGGTCACCGCAGTCAACGTGCGGGGTATAGTCAGCACGATGCTTGCCGCGCAGACGCTTTGCGATATATGACGCGAGACGACCAATCACAACGCCTTCAGCGTCTATGACGATCCATTTGGTTTCGACCTCGAGAGGTTTAAGCAGAGTTGATTTCATTGCCTTGGGCCGTAGCCCCTCTTTTTCGGAGTAAATAAATGATGTTCAAGCGCCCGCGTTTACGGCCCGTCAGCCGCCTTGTCAATGTGGGCCTTGCCGCTTGCGTCATTTTTATTTCCGCCTGTGGTTCCGAGCCGGAGACAAGCGAGGCCGGTATCGAGCCCACACCAGCGCCGACCGTAGACGTGACAGCCGATCCTGCCGAGAAGCTACAGGCTGTCTGGAGCACACGGGCGCTGTCCGCTCCGGTCGTCGATCTCGCGCTTTCAGGCGGGAACAATCCCTTGCTTGCAGCGGTGCTGGACGGCGGTAACATGCAGCTATTCGATCTTGATGGTCAACGCCTGACCGACCCGGTTGATGTTGGGATCATCGCCATTGCCGACGGCCAGCCGGTGACACTTGACGGCAATGCGTTGACCATTTTCCCCGGGATCGACGCAGACGGGTTTATCAATGCCTATCTCTACAGCTCCCAATTGGGCGAGCCGGTCGGCATTGATGTCTTGCCAGATGCGGACGCTATCGGGCTTTGCGCTGGTCCCGCGGCCGAAGGCGGCGCCCTTATGCGGGTGGGATATTGGACGGAAGCCGCACCTCAAGCCCTTATTGTCGGTCATATCACCCAAACTGGCGACGCATTGGGCTGGGAGACCCTTGATCGTATCGAATCAAACAGCCCGCTCGGCGCATGCCTGATTATTGCGGCGGCTCGGCCAATCATTCGCAGCGCGGGGCTCTCGTCGGACTTGGCATCCCTCTCCGATGCTGACACCCAAACCATCATAGGGCTGGGCGCAGACGGACAACTCGGCGCCATCGCACAGGACAATAGCGCGACCGCCCTGCCCGTGCGCGACGGGATAAGCGTCAAAGCCCCGACACAGATCACGGCTCTGTCCGCTCTGTCGGACGTTCAATTTGGCGGCTATCCCGATGGCGTCATTGTCATCGGTGGCGAGATTGATGGGCAGGCCAAGCTCGTATTTGTCGAGCCTACGGGTCTGTTTGGTGAGGCTGCGGAGTGAGCCGCCAGACGAGGCGCACCGTCACCAGCAGCAGCACGACACCGAGCCCCTGATGCACCAGCGCGAGCCCCAGCGGAGCGGCGGACACGAGCGTCACAATCCCCCATACCGCCTGCGCACTGACCAGCACGGCGACAAGACCAAACCCATGCGCACGGTTCAGCCACCACGCCATAAGCGCGGCCGCCCATAGCACATAGGCAAGAAAACGGTGATTGAACTGCGTTGCCGCCCGCCCCTCAAACAGGCTCCGCCAGCCGAGCGTATCGGCGACATAATCAGACGGAAACCCCTCGCCCGCCATGAGCGGCCAGTCCGTATAAGTCCGCCCCGCATCCAGTCCGGCCACAAGCGCACCGGCGGCAAGCTGCACGCCAAGCAGGACGAGCAGACCAAGCGCCCATTTGCGCGGGGTCGGGCTTGTTGGGCTCTGCGGCTTGGCCCCGAGATCAAGCCACGTCCACATGGTCAGCGCGATGATCAGGAGCGCCAGCGAGAAATGCGTCATCAACCGGTACGGCGCAACATCCAGCCGTTCGGTCTCGCCAATCCCGCTTGCGACCATCCACCAGCCGATAAAGCCCTGCAATCCACCGAGCGCAACAAGTAATACGAGCCGCCGGAAAAGCGCGCCGTTCAGCCATTTGCGTAGCGCAAACACGACCACGCCGCCCACCGCGACCAACCCAATGATCCGCCCGAAAAACCTGTGCGCCCATTCCCACCAGAAAATATACTGGAACTCGGCCATCGACATGCCGCTATTCTGGAACCTGTATTCGGCGGTGGTTTTGTATTTGTCGAACAAAGCTTCCCACGCCTCGCCCCCAAATGGCGGCAACGCGCCCTTGATCGGGTCCCATTCGGTAATCGACAGCCCCGAATCGGTCAGCCGTGTCGCCCCGCCAATGAGGATCATCGCATAGACCATCAGGCCAAGCACACCGAGCCAGAGCCGGATCGCCCTGCGCGCTTTTGGATCGTTCACTTGCAAAGACATGTGCTGTAAATGCCCTTTATCGGGCAATCGGCAAGCCGTCACACTGCCGCAGGGCGTTCACAAGGCGCAGATTTCAGGGAGCCACAGCATGCGCAAACCGATCGCGCTCATTATCTTGATGGCCTATCTCGCCGCCTATATCTGGCTCGTGACGCTTGTCTCGTCGCGCCTTGTCAATGCGCATGGGCTGATCCAGTTGCTGTTCTATGCGAGCGCGGGGATCATCTGGATTTTCCCGCTCCGGCGGCTGTTTGCATGGATGAACGCCAATACGCCGCCGCCCGAATAGGTCTGCGTGTTTTCGCTGTCCGTAACTCCTAGTCCGGGCTCTCCGCGTCATCGCTCAACGGCGTCAGCACATCATCGCCATCCGCCTCATCCGCTGCATCGGCCTCTAGCGGCTCGGGCTCCACGGGCGCAGTTTCGGGCACCGTGTTCCGGATCAGCCGGCAGAGCATCGTCTCCCCACCAATCAGCGTTTGCCCCGCCCGCACAAGCACACGCGCGTCCGCATCGAGATAAACATCACACCAGCCGCCAAGTCGGCGCTTGCCAATCACCCGTCCTGCCCGCACGGGATCGCCCATTTCCGAGAACACCTCCAGACGCGGCCCGAACCCGCCCGTCGCCACGGTGCAGCCAACCCGCTCGCCAAGGCTCTCATAAGAGATGTGCGCTGTGGCAAGCCCGGGCGTATCGGGCTCGCTGGCAAAAATGACCGATGTGTCCGGCTCTTCCAGAATGACGGAGGTGACCTCACCCGTCATCACCGCATAGACCGGATTTGTCGCCATCGGAGAGGACGAGATACGCAAGCGCAAACGCTCACCCCCGCCGAGCCGCAATTCGCCGGGCGGCACAGCGCGCGTGACCGATTGGACAATCCCGTCACATGGTGCCGTGACCAGATTGGCAATATCGGGCGAGGTCCGCGTCTGTTTGCGGGTTGCCAGCAGAATCACAATCGCCGCCACAAAGCCAAGCCAGAAGAGCGGACTCCAGATCGCGCCCAGGAGCAAGCCCACAAGCCACGCCGCAAGCGCGCCGACAATGCCCTCCAGGTCAAAACTCGTCCGCGCCCAGATGTAACGGCCCAGTCTCGCTGATGCGCTGGTTTCTGCCATAGCTCTTGCCTCGCTCTATTCCGCCGCAGCGACTTGCGCTGACATATCCGCAATCTGGCGCTGCCACATATCTGTATATTTTCCGTCCAGCGTGAGCAATGCCTGATGAGTGCCGCGCTCTATGATGCGCCCCTCATCGAGCACGATAATCTCGTCAGCGCCCTGCACGGTGGACAAGCGATGGGCCACCATCAAGGTCGTCCGCCCGCGCGACGCTGCCTCAAGCGCATCTTGGACGGCCTGCTCGGTGGCGCTGTCGAGCGCGGAGGTCGCTTCATCGAGCACGAGGATCGCCGGATTGTTCAGGATCACCCGCGCAATGCCGACGCGCTGTTTCTCTCCGCCGGACAATTTCAGCCCGCGCTCGCCGACGCGCGTGTCCCATCCGTCAGGCAGTTTTGCGATAAATTCGCCGAGTTGTGCCTGTGTCGCCGCCGCATCAAGCTCGGCGTCGGTCGCTTCAGGACGGCCATAGGCAATGTTCGCGCGCAGCGTATCATTGAACAGGACAACATCTTGCGGCACCAGCCCCAGCGCCTGGCGCAGAGAAGTCTGCTGCACATCGCGCACATCAACGCTATCGACGAGCACACGCCCTGCTTCGACATCATAAAACCGGAACAAGAGCTTGAGCAGCGTAGACTTGCCCGCCCCCGACGTGCCCACAAAAGCAAGCTTGCGGCCGGGCGCAACGTGAAAGCTCACATCGGCAATCCCCGCCGCGCGGCCCTTATGCGAGAAGGCAACACTCTCGAAGCGCACGTCGCCTTTCGGGGTTTCGAGCGCCATCGCATCGGGCTTGTCGGCGACATCATTTTTCATCCCCATCAAGCCATAAAGCTTTTCAAGATCGACCGCGCCTTGCTTGATCTCGCGCCAGGCCCAGCCGAGAATATTGAGCGGGCGGTATAGGTTCATCATGAGCATCATCACCGCCGCAATCGCCCCGATCTGTAGCGATCCTTGCGAGACACGCAGCGCGGTAAAGCCCATCATCGCCATCAACCCCGCATTCATGATGAACTCCTGCCCCGCATTGAGCAGGTTCAGCGAGCGCGCCGCTTCGATATAGCGGGTATTATAAGTCCGCATCGCACTGTCATAATGGGCTGTCTCGCGCGCTTCGGCGGCAAAGGCTTTGACCGTTTCGAAATTGTTGAGACTATCAACCGCCCGCGCGCGCAATTCGGTGTCCGCTTCATTCATCAGGCGACGCTGGCGGACGCGCCATTCGGTCATCGTGAACGTAAAAACGCAATAGCCGATCACCGTCACCATAGCGATCACCGCCAGCCAGACATCATACGCCACAGCCAAAAGGCCCGCCGCAAGAAACAGCTCGATAATGGTCGGCCCGATATTGAACGCAATGAAGCGCAGCAAATAGTCCACCGCCCCCGCGCCGCGTTCGATGATCCGGTTGAGCGCCCCCGTGCGGCGGGTCTGATGAAATCCCAGCGACAGGTTTTGCGCATGGCCGAACGCATCGACACAGACTACCCGTTGCGCATCCTGACTGACCGGCGAGAAAAACCAGTCCCGAAATTGCGGCAAGCCTGCCGAGATCATCCGACCGCCCGTAAAAAACAGAAGGAACATCAACGCCGCCGACAAAGCCTCGGCCGTGCCATTGCCGCCCTCCAGCGCATTGATCGCGCGGCCAAGATAGACCGGCGCCGCCACCGCCACAATCTTCGCCCCCAGCGTCAGGATCACCGCAAGCACCATGATCGGCCGCCAGCGCTTAAGCTCTGGCCGCGCAAGCACACCGAGGACACGCACAACCGAGGTGCCAATGCCCCCGTCGGCGCTCTCGATTGCGTCCGGATTGGCGTCCGCTGCGCCCTGTGCGTGATGTTTTGTCATGGTGTGCACATATGGCGTCTTGCCGCTTTACGCCAGTTTATTGACGCGTTTTGGCGTGCCTTTACTGGAATCGAGCCGAAATCACGCCAGAATCCGGATTGTCTGTCTGCACTAACGCGCCTAGGCTGGTTTGAAATTTGAAAAGAGTCATCCATGTCAAAAATCATGTCCGTTTGCGTCTATTGCGGCTCGTCGAATGATGTCGAGCCGGGCTATATCCTGCTTGCCAAAGAGCTTG
Source organism: uncultured Hyphomonadaceae bacterium (assembly GCA_938049795.1). Lineage (GTDB taxonomy): Bacteria > Pseudomonadota > Alphaproteobacteria > Caulobacterales > Hyphomonadaceae > CALLCD01. The sequence continues at coordinate 18,091 of CALLCD010000052.1, forward strand.
GCCGGAAGCTTGCCGAAAACGGCATCCGGATGGTCTATGGCGGCGGCGGGGTCGGCCTCATGGGGGCCTGCGCGGCGGCGGCAAATGATGCGGGCGGCGATGTGCTCGGCATTATCCCGCGCTTCCTCTTGCAGAAAGAGCAGATTTTCGAAGCCGTCGAACACCGCATCGTCGAGGACATGCACACGCGCAAACAGATGATGTTTGACGAATCGGACGCGTTTATCGTCCTGCCGGGCGGCATTGGCACGCTCGAAGAAGCGGTCGAAATCCTGTCATGGGCGCGGCTTAGCCTCCACGCCAAACCGATGGCCTTTCTCGACGAGGACGGCTTCTGGGACCCGTTCTTCGAACTGATGGACCACATCATCGACGGCAAATTCACGCCAGAGAATTTCCGCGCGCTGCTGATCCACGCCGACACACCGGAGATGGCAATTACGGCGCTGAAGGACAATGCGGTGATGTTGGGGTGAGTAAATGGTAGACTCAGCAAGTCTTGCGGTGCTCGTTAGTCTCTTTGCGCTGCTAATCTCGGCAATTTCGCTTGGCTGGAACATTTACAGAGACGTCGCTCTGAAAGCACGGTTGCAATTGTCAATTGCGAAGGTTGAGCTTGTCCAAGCGCCGAGCAAAAACTACGGCAAGTATATTTCAATCACTGTAATCAACTTTGGACCGGGCGATCTCACCCTGGAAATGCTCCATCTAAGAGTATGGAAATGGAATGTTCAGTGGATAATGAACCTGCGTATATGGTGGCTGCTTGGGCGATT
>CALLCD010000053.1 GCA_938049795.1 uncultured Hyphomonadaceae bacterium
ACCCGTGCAGTCTCAAGCTCAGAGCGACTCACGACCAGTGTGAATGGCGGCAAATCGCGGCATGAGTTCAGGCCCGTGGAAGATGGAACAGCAGTCAAAATACGAAGTGTCATTGCCTAAAAATCAGGACAACTATTCGAGAAAATAATATGTTTCCATATGTTGCGATTTAAAAGTCCAACCGGAGCAGATGCCACGTCCATATCATTGCAGTTAATTAGACGACGCGCTTTATCTCGCCATAAGAACCTCTGACACTAAGGGTGACCTCAACATCTACATCGCTCCGATTGCGCCAGAACCAGCCATGCGTCCCATCAAATTCTGCAATTAAGTCTCCCGTGTCAGACACTTCTTTGCGGCCTTTTCTGTAACTCGTAGATTGGCCCGCTGTGCCATCACCGTGTAGGTCAGAATTCAGGTGGCCTTGGCTTACTGTCCACTCATAGGTGACCAGATCACTTTTGTTCATTTCAAGTTTTATTTCGGCGGCCTCGCCCGGCTTCAGGATGATGACAACCTCATCTTGCCAGGCGTCAACCGACTCAGCCGTAGAGGCTGCTTCTGTAGGCACCTCAGTCTGTGCAATTGGCGGCGGTGCACTGGCTGGTTGGGGGCTGGGTGTGGCTTCAGTTATCGCACTATCTATTGCGGCTTCTTCGGCCAATTGTTGTTTGATCTCTCCCATCTCAGTCAGGCCGAGAACTTTCCCAATTCCAGTCGGATCGATGGCATATTCTGCAGGCAAGACAACGGTCACGAGCAAAGCGGCAGCAGTTGTAATTGCAATCGCAGTTGAGCGGAGCAATTGTCCTGTTGTCGGAAGTTCAGCGCGTGTGGGCATATCTGTATTGTACATACCTATTGTCCTCCTAAGAGACGAAATAACCGGTGAGTTGATAACCGATAAGCATGAAGCCTGCTGCCATCATCACCATGTTTGCAGTGTATGCGTGTTTGAGAAAACTTGGTGTCTTGCGCCAGAAGCCCATGACGATCAGGATCGCACCGAGCGCGAGCAATTGCCCGACTTCAACACCGACATTGAAGGCGAGCAAGTTAGGTAGCAGTCCATCGGGTGAAATTTCATAATCGAGAATTTTGGAAGACAAGCCAAACCCGTGACAGAAACCGAAGATCAGTGTCGCAGCTTTGGTGTTTGGCTGAACTCCAAACCATCGTTGGTACGCGCCCATATTGTCTAGGGCTTTATATACAATGGACAGGCCAATGATTGCATCAATCAGATAACTGTTAATGCCAAAATTGAAATAAACACCCGCCAGCATGGTCGTCGAATGCCCGATGGCAAACAGGCTGACGTAAATGCCAATATCTTTCATCTTATAGAGGAAAAATATAACGCCGAGCAGGAAGAGGATGTGATCGTATCCAGTCACCATATGCTTGGCCCCGAGATACAGGAATGCGATCAGGTTTACGCCAGTGATTTCTTGTATGTAGCCTTTGTCACCTTCGGCCACAGCGTGTGCAGATGCATCACCTGCCAACAGGCAGACAGAGATAATCAACATGGCGAAGAATGTGAGCCGTAGTGCTATCCCACATCGCCAATTATTCGTTCTGGATAATGCGGCACTCATCCTGATCATACAGATCTACTTATTTGTTGCACCTACTATCACTCAAACTTTATATCGAGCTGCGACGCAATCCAAATTGCGCAAAGATACAGCGCAATCGTCATCAACAATGAGAGAGATAGAGCTGCCCAGAAGTTTACGCTTTTTTCCAAGAGCCAAGGAAACACAAGAAAGAACGGCAAGCTCGGCACAACATACCACAGCGTAGCACGTGAGTGAGCTGCGATTTGCCCCACATCTCCGACCGTATCGCGCCAAAGCCAGACAATCGCCAGAACGGATATCAGGGGAAGCGAGGCGATAAGGCCACCAAACCCCGGGTATCGCCGCGAGACCTCAGAAATGATTGCAATCAGAACACCTGATAAAGCAGCTTTGGCAATGAGATAGATCAATTTTTTCTCCCACGTGTATCAAGCAGAGATTGTTGCTGACGGCAAAAGCTCATTGCGGGCGTCAGAAATCATTCGGGTGATGACCATTTGTGCAGGCTGCATGATCCCCCAGCGTTTCCAATACCTTACAGTGCGAGACACGTCCGCCTGCACAGGCCGAAAGCATTCGCTCTAACTCAGCTTCCAGGGCCTCTAACTGGGCGAGGCGGCGGCGCACATCTGTCAGCTGACGCGTGGCAATTTCATCAACTTGGGCGCAGCTGTCGTTTGGCAGGGACTGAAGGTCGACAAGTTCGCGGATTGACGGCATCGGGAAGCCCAGCGCGCGGGCGTGGCGGATGAAGTTCAGCTGCTCAATCGCAGTCGTCTCATAGACCCGCTGACCGCTTTCGGTCCGATCTGGTTCGGCCAAAAGCCCGACCGATTCATAGTATCGGATCGTCGTCACCTTCACACCCGTCTCGCGTGAGACAACGCCTATCGTTCGTTTTTTTGGCATCACAAAAAAAACCTCTTGCCTCTACAGTCACTGTAGAGGTTACGCCCAAATCACTAACATTCATATAGTGAGACCAAAAAATGCCTGATCTGTACTCCTCCCTTGGATTTCTAAGCCTAGTGATGATCTTCAATGATTTGCTCACACTCCCATTTGGCATTCTGGCCAGCCGGGCATTCCGGACACGGGGCAAATTATCGCCCTTTCTTGCGGCGTGGTCCGGTGTTGCCATGCATGGGCATGCTCTGATGACCTTTGCAGCAGCGTGGCTTGATCGGGGGTCGCTTTATCCGGCCAATCCGCTCTCAATCGTAATTGGCGCCGGACTGATCATTGCGGGCGCATATGTCATCTATCTCGGGCGCAAGGCTTATGGCGACCAATCACGGGTTTATGGACTGAAAGAAGATGCGCTCATTACGAATGGGATTTATCAAAGATCACGTAACCCTCAGTATTTTGGCTATGGGGTGATGTTTGTCGGAGCCGCTCTCGGGCTTGGCTCTGGTATCTCGCTAATCTTTGTCGCTGTGTTTGGTCTAATGATACATGCAGGGGTCACACTGGTTGAAGAACCTCATCTTGAGCGCGTGTTTGGGGAAAGTTATAGGGACTACAAGTCCCGGGTCAGCCGCTATTTTGGCTAAGAATGAGCCATGCGAAAAGAAACCCGCAGGCCGCACCTCTACCACTTCCAATCAATCACAAACGCCATATAAAGTCAGCATATGAACATCACATCAGACGCCATACGCCTTAGTCGGCTCATACTTGCGCTAGTCGTTATGGCTTTCGCATATGTACCGTTGTCGTGCGCGGCAGCGTGCGACCATGCTTCTGGCGAGGAGAATTCTGCCGAGAAGCGCGCAGACATTTTTATACAACAAGACTTACCTTCTCAGGAACAGGCAATAGCCAAGACGGCCTGCGCGAGTTGCTGTGCCCAAGTATTCGTCGAATACATTTCAGAAGTCTCGCGTGTGAAAACGCATGTGAAGGTACAGATTGATTTAGCCGAAACAGCAGGCGCGGCGCCGCCCGGTATGGTCTTCCGCCCTCCGATTGTCTGAAGGCTTTACGCAAGAGCGCATCGAAGCGCTCATCACGTGTCTATACAATTTTCAGAGATCGAAATCCCATGACTTTACCATACCGCTATAAAGCGTCCGCCCTTATTGTATCCAGTTTTGCCCTTTCAATCGGCCTCGCTTACGCAAGTCCGGAGCAGTCTCAAACTGAGCCCCCACATGACGACCACGTTGAGCATGGCGAGGCACATACCGAAGATGACCACGATGATGGTGAAGCTCATGATGAGCATGACCACAAAACGCTTGAGACTGTTATTGTAACGACCACGCGCTCCGGGCGGGCGGTGAATGATGAACCCGTGCGTGTTGAAGTAATCGGTCGCGAGGAGATTGAAGAGAAAGCCATTATGCGGCCTGGTAATATTGCGACACTGGTTGCAGAGACTGGCGGCGTGCGTGTGCAAACAACATCACCCGCATTGGGCGCAGCCAATATTCGCCTTCAGGGGCTATATGGACGCTACACCCAGTTGCTCAATGATGGTTTGCCGCTTTTTGGCGGTCAGGCGGCATCGATTGGGCTGCTCCAAATCCCGCCAACAGATCTGGCTCAGGTCGAAGTGATCAAAGGGTCTGCTTCATCCTTTTATGGCGGCTCGGCGCTGGGCGGCGTTATCAATTTGGTGTCCCGGCGTCCGGGAGATGAGGCAGCTGGGGAAGTGCTGCTCAATATCACCAGCGAGGACGGTCAGGACCTTACTGGCTATTTTGAAACGCCGCTGAATGACCAACTCGCTGTTTCGCTTACAGCCGGGGCACACCGCCAGACAGTGCAAGATTTCGACGGCGATGGCTGGATCGATATGCCCGCTTATGAGCGATTTGCGGCGCGTCCAAGACTGTTCTGGGATGGCGACGATGGTGCGTCGCTCTATGCCACACTGGGGGTCATGACGGAGGAGCGCGAGGGTGGAACGCTGCCTGGCCGTACTGTCCCGGATGGCAATCCGTTTGCACAAAATCAGGATACGACGCGTATTGATGGCGGGTTCATTGCTGAGCGCCCCGTCTCTGATACGATAACGTTCAACCTGCGTGGGTCGGCGATGGTTCAGGATCATGAGCATCGTTTTGGCCCTGTCACTGAAGAAGACCGACACGAAAGCTATCTCATCGAAACCTCGCTATCAGGTGATTTGGGGACGACCAACTGGATCATTGGCGCAGCCTTCCAGTCTGAAGACTACACTTCGGACACGTTCCCCGAATTTGATTATACCTATGATGTGCCCGGTGTGTTTGGTCAGATCGACTATGACTTGAGCGAAACGGTTTCAGTCTCACTTAGCGGACGCCTTGACGGCCATAGTGAGTTCGGCACCCAGTTCAGCCCGCGCGCCTCTATTCTTTATAAGCCCGGCGACTGGACCATTCGGGGCTCCTACGGCCAAGGCTTCTTTGCCCCAACACCTTTTGTCGAGGATATTGAAGCGGCCGGTCTTTCACGTCTCGCGCCCCTATCGGGCTTGCAGGAAGAGACGGCTGAAACCGCGTCTATTGATGTTGGCTATCGCCGCGGATCGATCGAAACCAATGTCAGTGTGTTCGGGTCGAATGTAGACGGCGTGACTGAATTGGAAGCCTTCTCCTCTGTGCCGGGTGGCACGCTGGACCGCGTCCAACTCATTAATGCACAGGGCGAGACGCAAATCCGTGGCTCTGAGCTATTGGTGCGATACTACTGGAACGATTTCAAATTAACCGGCAGCTACCTCTATCTCGATGCCACAGAGGATGATCCGCTGGGGGGACGCCGCGAGATAGAACTCACCCCGCAGCATTCGGCTGGCTTTGTTGCCATGTGGGAACAGCATGGGCGCGGCCTGCTGGGCTTTGAAGCCTACTACACCGGAGAGCAACGCCTGGACGGTGATCCGTTCCGTGCAACAAGCGATCCTTATTGGCATCTTGGCTTCCTCGGCCAGATCACAGTGGGACGGGCCAGTTGGTTCATCAATGCTGAGAACCTGCTGGATGTGCGCCAGACGAAAGAAAATCCGCTTGTGCTCCCGGCGCGCGCACCTGATGGCCAGTGGACCACAGACATCTGGTCTCGCAATGATGGCTTCATCCTAAATGGCGGTGTCAGGATAAAGTTCTAACTTATATTGTAAGTCTGAACGCACCGGCATGCTCGGAACTGACCGATCAAAATCTTGGATGGCGACACAAGCATAACCTCCGAGCAAGAAAACCCGTGCAGTCTCAAGCTCAGAGCGACTCACGACCAGTGTGAATGGCGGCAAATCGCGGCATGAGTTCAGGCCCGTGGAAGATGGAACAGCAGTCAAAATACGAAGTGTCATTGCCTAAAAATCAGGACAACTATTCGAG
>CALLCD010000054.1 GCA_938049795.1 uncultured Hyphomonadaceae bacterium
ATCAGCGTGCCGGTCAGGCCGAAAATATCCTTATGTTCGGCAAAAAAGCCAAGATTGCCGCGCTCTGAAAACCGGATCATGGACTGGTCGAGCCGGAAATTCCGCGCGCGCCGTTCACGATCATAGTTGATGCCAAGCGCATAGGGCGTGGACGGAATGTCATATCGCAGTTCGGTGAAGATCCGGCTGACCAAATCATTGTTGATCCGGCGGCTGTCTCCCGTCAGCGGGTCGTCTAGGCTGCTGGTCTGTGCTGCACCATCAAATTCGAGTTGCAGACCTTTCGCGCCGAACCGATCGAGCCTGAGCGTGGTGTTGAGCTCGATGCCATAGCGGGTTGCGCGGTCAAGATTGCCGGGTGCCTCGGCGGTGTCACTGATCGGTATGCGGTCAATAATGTCAGTGATGATCTCGCCATAAGTCCGGATCGTAAACGCGCCAAGATCACCAAGCCTCTGTTCAATCTCTACCTCGCCGAGCCATGCTTGCTGGGGGACAATATCGGGATTGCCCGATTGCGCATTGTCAAGGTTGAGATTGACCGTGGACACAAAGTCGAAAAAGTTGAGCTGACCCACTTCGCGTTCGATACGTGTGCTGACCGTCGTGTTTGAGGTCGGCGTCCATGCAAGCGAGGCAAAGCCCTTCGGCCGCACAAATTGCCGCGTCAGCCCGCTTGGGCCGGATTGCGAAATCTCGGAATATTCAACACCGACAGAGGCTTGCGCGTTCAGCGTAGCGCCAAGCTTGCGGCTATGGGTGAGGTTTGCCTCCCCGCGCAGTTCTTCGACCCGCGTATTGTCGTCTTGCAGACTGCCGGGGGTGAAGACACCATCCGTATCTATGCTGAATAGGTTCGACGTATTGTCGAGACTGTTAAATGCGCCCTCGAGTGAGATTTGCCAGTCGCGGCCTTGTTTGGGTGCAATAGAGTATTCCAGTCGCCCAATCGATTCAAGTTCGTCGGAGTCTTGGGTAAAGCGCGATCCGCTGCCCGTGCCATCGGCGAGCAAAGTGGTGAAGACCTGATTGGATCGGAAATTGGTCCGGATCGTCTGTAGACCGATGAGTTTGAGGCGCCCGGGCCCGAAGCCAAATTCGAAGTCCCCGCTAATCTCGCCAATCCGGCCATCATTGCCAAAATTGAACCGGCGGAAATTGTCCTCAAGCGGCAGTCCGACAGGCGTGCGCGTACCAAGCTCCCGTCCGGTGAAATTGAACTGGTCATAGGACAGGTTGAGATTGCCAATATTGCCATTGGCCGGTCGCCACCCGAGCGCCAGCGAGCCGGACGGATTCTCATTGGCAAAGCGTGTTTCCTCGTCGCGCAGTTCGAACAAGACGCCCGCGCCATCAAGCACTTGCTCAATCCCCTGATCGCCCCGCCGGAAATTCTCGTTTTCGAGGCTGACCGTCCAATCGAGCGCGCCCGCTTTGCCGGACAGGGACAAAGTTGCGTTCAGGATGGAGGGGTCGAGATTGCGACGGTAGATCTGTTCGGTGGTCCACGCGCCGGAGATTTTGCTCGTGCCGGAGGTGATGACATTAACGATCTGGCCGGACAGGCCCGGAATGTCGAGTTGCGCGCCGTCCTGCACTTCGATCCGGATCACCGAGCTTGCCGGGATCCGCCCGAGCGCTTCGACGGCGTCGTTTGATTTGCCCGACAATCTCTGCCCATTGATCAGGACATTGCCGGTCGCCTGGCCAAAGCCGCGCTGGCTATTGTCTTGGGCTTCGATCTGGAAGCCTGCGATCTGCTGGACCATGTCGAGCGCGGTTCGCGGGGTGAATTGGGAGAAATCTTCGGGCGTAAAGCTGCGGGTCGCGGTGCCGGTCGAGGCGGTCTCCATGCCGTCTGCGGGGGGCGGTGTGGCCTGTCCATGCGCGTGGAATGCAAACAGAGGCAAAATCACCGACAGAAAGCAAGATTTGCGCAACAGAACAGACTCCAAGCCGGATGAGCCGCTCTCATATGTCTAGTCGCGCCCCGATGCAAACCAAAGTCTGCGTTAATTGCCGCATTCATAACATGGAAAGGTCGATTTGATTGATAACACTTACGGCAAGGGTGCAAGCGGCGTCCGATCCGGTCGATGAAAAGGGATATGGCATGAAGCGTGTGGCAATTGTCTATGGCGGGTTCTCCTCGGAGCGTCCGGTGTCGCTGTCTTCTGGCGAGGCGGTCGGCAAGGCGGCGCGCGAGGCGGGTTATGATGTCGTCATGATCGACGCTGGCCCTGATCTCGCCGAAGTGCTGCTTGCCGAAAAACCCGACGCCATTGTCAACGCATTGCATGGGCCGTGGGGCGAGGATGGCTGCGTTCAGGGCATATTTGAGTGGCTGAAAATCCCGTATTCGCATTCTGGCGTTTTGGCGTCAGCGCTCGCGATGGACAAAATAAAATCGAAAATCGCCTATCGGCAGGCCGGGCTCGATGTCGCCGCCGATAAAGCCGTCAGCCGGGCTGAGGCCGCTGCGAGCCACCCGCTTCCGGTGCCCTATGTCATCAAGCCGGTGGCCGAAGGGTCGAGCTTTGGCGTTGTTTTTGTTCGGGAAGGGGCCAACAGCCCGGCCCGCGAGGTTCTGTCGGAGGATTGGGCCTATAGCGATTATCTGATGGCGGAAGAGTATATTCCGGGCCGCGAATTGACCGTCGCCGTGATGGGAGATCGCCCTTTAGCGGTCACAGAAATCACGACGTTAAGAGAGTTTTACGATTTTAGCGCAAAATATGAGGCTGGAGGATCGCGCCACACTGTGCCAGCCGATCTGCCCGAAGCGGTTACCCAGCGCGCCTTGGCGGATGCGTTGACCGCGCATCGGGCACTTGGGTGTCGCGGCGTATCGCGGTCAGATTTTCGCTATGACGAGGCAAAAGACAGATTGGTTATTCTCGAAACCAACACCCAGCCGGGCATGACCCCGACATCACTGGTGCCCGAACAGGCGCAGTTTGTAGGGCTGTCATTTGCCGACCTCGTCAGCTGGATAATTGAGGACGCGACATGTCAAAGGTAAAAAATTCCCAGTCCAGTGGCGGCAAATCCGGCAAGGCGCGCAAGGCTCATGATGTGATTGATGACCGCGAAGAGGTGCAGGCCTCGTCCGTTTTGTTCGGGCTTGCCATTCTGACCGCGCTGATTGTGGCGGCGGCGGCGTGGATGGGCGGTTCGCTGAGCCAGCTTGAGCGGCGGGCAGGGCATATGCTCGACAGTGCGGCGCGTTCGACGGGTTTGGCCGTGCAATATGTCTCCGTCGAGGGGGTGAGCGAAGAGATTGCCGACGAGTTGCGGTTTGCTGCGCTTGTCGAGCCGGGTGAGAACATGTTTCGCGCTGACCCGTATTTGGTGCGGGAGCGGATCGAGGCGACGGGCCGTGTTGTCAATGTGCAGGTCCACCGTTTCTGGCCTGACCATATCCTGATCCTTGCCGATGCGGTCGAGCCGGTCGCGCTGTGGCAGGATCCGGCAAAGCAAGACGCCAAATGGGCTGTTATTGATGGTCTTGGCCGTGTCATGGCCGAGGATGCTGCGCGCCAGTCAGATCTTGTCCGTGTGGTCGGGAAGGGGGCGGATGAGGCTGCGCCATCGCTCGCCGCAGCGCTTGAAGAATTCCCCGTGCTGGCCGCGCGTGTGGACCGGGCGCAGCGTGTCTCCGAGGAGCGTTGGGATCTGAAATTTGACACCGGCGTCATCGCCCAATTGCCGCGTGATACGGCGCAAGGACAGGCCATTCGCCGTCTGGCTTTCCTTGACCGCGACACCGAAATCCTTGACCGGCCCGTCCGCCGCATAGATATGCGCCATGCCGAACAGGTCTTTCTGTCGCCCGAGCGCCCTGCCACCGCCGCCTTACAGCCGGATGCCGGATAGGGATGGCGCGCTTTTCGAACCGCTTTGCGGCCCATTTTGGTCCGCGCCCGGGGGAGGTGTTTGCCGCCCTTGATATTGGCTGTTCGAAAATCACCTGCCTGATTGCCCGCCGCGATGTGGATGAGCCGCAAGGCTATCGTCTGCTTGGGGGTGGGGGGCAACAGTCGCGCGGCTTCGAAGCGGGCGCGATCACCGATATGGAAGGGCTCGAGCGGGCCATTCGCCTTGCGGTCGAAGACGCTGAACGGCAGGCGGGCGAGCGGATCGAACAGGTTGTGCTCGGCATCACCGGCCCGAAACTGCGCAGCCATTTGATCACGGCGCAAATTCCGATGAATGCCAG
>CALLCD010000055.1 GCA_938049795.1 uncultured Hyphomonadaceae bacterium
GTCCGAAGACACCGGCCAAAGCCTGTTCGCCTTCGGGCTTGGCTATAGCGCGCAAACTCTGGGAGAGCGGTTGCGGGCGCAAGGATGGCACATTGGCGGCACGGTGCGTGGGGAAGCCAAGGCAGCGAAATTGCGCGGCGAGGGGCTGGACGCGCATGTGTTTGAGGCGCTGAAACCCAACGATATTCCGGACGGGAGCCACTGGCTGATCTCTGTGCCGCCGGAGGAGACCGGCTGTCCGGTGTTTAAAGCGTTCGGAGCGGCAGCGGCGCGGGCAGCGACTGTCACTTATCTCTCGACCACGGGGGTTTACGGCGACCTTCAGGGCGGCTGGGCGTTTGAATGGTCGCCGCTGGCCCCGCGTTCGGACCGGGCGAAGCGTCGCGTGCTGGCCGAAACCCAATGGGCAAGCACGGCCCGTCCGCTTCGGATTGTGCGGCTGCCCGGGATTTACGGGCCATCCCGCTCGCCGTTCGCGCGGCTGCGGGCGGGCACGGCGCGGCGGATCATCAAAACGGGCCAAGTCTTCTCGCGCATCCATGTTGACGATATTGCCAGCGGACTTGCCGCGATGATGGTGCGGCCCGAAGCGCTTGGCGTGTTCCACTTGTGCGACGACGCCCCTGCTCCGCCGCAGGATGTCACCGCTTTTGCCGCAGGTCTTCTTGGCATGGAAGCGCCAGAGCCGGTCGCGTTTGACGAGGGCGGGCTCAGCGATATGGCCGCCAGTTTCTATGCCGAATGTAAGCGCGTCTCGAATGCGCGGGCGAAATCGGCTTTGGGCTGGACCCCGCTTTACACCAATTACAAAACCGGCTTGCGCGCTGTGCTGGCCGCAGAGCAGGCCCAAACAGGAGCGTAGCGCTATGAAAGTCACCGTCTGCCAGATCGACCCGCGCGGGGGCGAGATTGACCGTTTTCTGGATGGGCTCACCGCGCATATTGCCAAAGAAGAAACCGACTTTCTACTCCTGCCGGAAATGGGCTTTTCCGACTGGCTGGCAGGCGACAGGCCCGGGGATGATGCAGACGCAAAATGGGCGCGCGCGGTGGCCGATCATGAACGCGGCATTGAAAAGCTTGGCGCGCTTGGGGCAAAGGCGATTGTCGGCACACGGCCTATTGTCACACCCGAAGGCAGCCGCCGGAACGAGGCTTATCTGTGGACGCAAAATGCGCCGCGAGCGGTGGGGTTTCACCAGAAATACTATCTTCCCGACGAGGAGGATTATTACGAGGCGAGCTGGTATGATCGCGGGCCAAAACACTTTGAAACCGCACGAGCGCTCGGGGCGCGGGTTGGCGTGCAGATCTGTACGGAACTGTGGTTTTTCGAATGGGCGCGCCACTATGCCAAATCCCGCGCTGACATTTTATGCATCCCGCGCGCCACCCCGCACGGCAATGTCGACAAATGGATCGCAGGCGGACAGGCCGCCGCCGTCTGCGCGGGCGCTTATTGCCTCTCCTCGAACTTGTGGGCCGCAAAGGGCAGCGGCGCAAACCTCGGCGGCGGCAGCTGGATCATCGACCCCGAAGGCAAACTGCTCGCCCGCACAGATGAAACAACACCCTTTGCCAGTGCGCAAATTAATCTCGATTTTTCAAAGGCCAGCAAGGTGACATACCCGAGATATGTGGTAGAGTGAGTAAATGAACACATTCAATATCGTTCCCGGAGGCACTATGACAAACCCAATACACAGCTATCGCTGGCTGGCCGCTCTACTGCTCAGCGCCATAAGTTTTTCCCCGAACGCCGCCGCTCAGGACGCAGGCTGGGATCAGGCGCACGAAGCGGCGCAATTTGAAACATGCTATGCGAGCCATCCCCCCGCTGAGCGGTATGAAACGTGTAACTACATGCAGCGATGCGCGAGCCAACTGACGGATGCCTCAACGATCGCGGACCTGGAAGCGTGTGCCCTTCAGGCCGTTGAGCTATGGGACGCCAAACTTGCAAGCGAACACGCCGAGCTGTCAGAGATCATATCCGTCCTGTATGGTGAAGACGCCCTCGCAGCCACGCAAGACGCGCAACGGGCCTGGGGCGGTTTTCGTGACAAGGAATGCTACGCAATCAGCATAAGCAGCACAGCGACAGGCTATGGCGGCGGCGGCGCGATACACTATGGCTGTCTGGCAAAGCTGTCAGCCCAACGCGCCGCAGAACTGGCCGTGCCGGTCAAAAATTTGAGGCCGCGCTATCGCGACCTTCTCAATGAAATGGCCGATGAGTGATCTTCCAAGCTGAACATTTTCTAAAATCATAATTAGGGACAAAGCTTCGCCATGACATTCATTCACCCGCAAAACACCGCTTTTCGCTTGGCGGCAGGCGCGTGTCTCGTCGGGGCGTTCGTCAACGACCGCGCGGCCGCCCAAGACGCGTGCGAGCCCCTCCAGCAAGTGATCGACGCGGCCCCGTCCGAATTTGCCGCATTTTACGGTAACGAGATCGACGGAGATTTTCCTCCTCAAATCACCGGCTTCGAAAGCACACATAAATTGTCGGCAAACGGATCATGCTCCATCGCGGAAGTTGTGCAGGGCGACGCACGGTTTTCGACCAGCTACACATGCAGCTTTCCAACCGACGACGTTGCTGGCGAAGTGGCGAGACTGAAAACCCAAATCAAAGCGTGTCTGGATGTTCGGGACTGGACCGATCAAACGGCCCCCAACGCCCCGACCGTTTTGCTTGCGAGCTATGGCCTGCTGCGCCTGTCGATCTCCCACCATGAGACTGGTCCGGGATTCGGTGTCGAAGTGTTTCGTGACCAAAATGGCCAGGTTGCCGGATCCTCCGTACGCGGCAATCAAACAGACGCTGACGGACGGCAATCATGCACACCCAGAGCCCAGTCCGAGATCAACGCCGCCTTTAGGGATTATGCGACACGAACGGGGGCCGAGCTCACCACGCAGGATCAGTTCTATGTGGCGCAAAACCGGCAGAGCGCGCCCCTGATCGCCTTCATCACAAGGCCCTCTCATCCCGCACATCCGGCGATCATCACGCGCGATGTCAAAGAGATTGACGGCTCGGTTGTTATGACCGCCAGCGGCGACTTTGCCGGCGACTGTCTGGCCTTCCATCAACTCCTGAACGAGGTACGCCAGATGAATGAAAGCGTCGGCGAGTGAGATTGGCGGCGGTATGAGCGGGGGCTTCGCCGCCCTCGTCCTGAGCACCGTCGATGGGCATCAAGACCAGATTTGTTGGTTTAGTCAGACACCGGCTCGCAAACTTCGGAGATATCCGCAAACTCGCCCGATACCAATTCTTCAACAGCGGCAACGATGTGGCTGCGGCTCAGTTCAGGTAAAATAAGGTACGATCGATCCCAAAAAAAAAGACTCTTCAGGATTCTTCTCGAAATGGCTGTAGAGATTTCTGGCGGCATACATGGTACAAACGTAAGTCTTATTCTCGAAGAAGATCGTGATATCTATATCAAAATCTTCAGCCGAAACGTCGGAGTACGCCCAAATACTAAAGTGCTCTGATCGATGAATGTATTTGTCTGCGGTATAGATCATTATGTTATTCTTGCTGAAGACTTCTGGTTTTAGCGCGGTGACGGATATCAACATATTAACTCATGCGAAGACGAAATACATCTAGCCAAGCATCAGCTTCATACCGACATGGCTCGGCTCGAACCCGAGGGCTTCGTAAAAGCGATGGGTATCGGGGCGGACTTTATCCGTCGTAAGTTGCACCATGCCGCAGCCACCCCGCCGCGCTTCTTCAATCGCATACTCGAAAAGCTTCTGCCCAATCCCGGACCCGCGAACATCTCGGCTGACCCGCACGCCTTCGATGGTCGCGCGCTTCAAGCCTTGCCGTGCGATACCAGCGGTGAATGTAAGCTGTAGACAGCCGATAATTTCGTCGTCCTCAACAGCTACGATTAGCCTGTTGCCCGCCTGCGCAGTCAGTTCGTCAAAGGCGGTGAGATAGACCTGCGGCAGCGGCGTCTCAAGATTTTCTCGCACACGCCCAAGCTCATCGTCAGCCAGAAGTGCAACAATCGCGTCCAAATCTTCACGCTGCGCATCTCTAAACCGCATCCACAATCTCCCCGCACGTCGCCAGCAGGCGCGCAATGTCCTCCTCGCGGGAGAGGCGGTGGTCGCCGTCTTTGATGAGGGTGAAGACGAGATTGTCCGTGGTCATGACATCGACGAGCGCTCGGGCGTGTTGCCAGGGCACGTCTTCGTCTTGCATGCCCTGCAAGATGCGCACGGGGCCGTCAAAAGTGATGGGCGCGTCGAGGAGTTGCCACTTTGCGCTGTCTTCGAATAGAGCTTTGGTGAGCGGGAGGGGTTCGTCATAGTCGGACGGTTGCAAGTGGAGGCCGGTCTCGGTGATCTCCTTTTTGGCTTCGGGCGAGAGGTCCGGCCACATCAGCTTTTGGGTAAAGTCCGGCGCAGGCGCAATCAGGACCAGTCCGGCGATGCGTGAGGGCCGGGCGCGCGCGGCGAGCAAAGCCTGCCAGCCGCCCATAGAGGAGCCGACGAGGATTTGCGGCCCCTCGGTC
>CALLCD010000056.1 GCA_938049795.1 uncultured Hyphomonadaceae bacterium
TGAGACTTCCTCTTGATCGGCATATACATGCCAGAATAGTTGACGAATTGTCAGCTTGAGTCTCGCCGGTAACAGGGGATGATCTATGGGAACAGTGCTGCCAAAAATGAAAGATGTCGCTGCGCTTGCGGGCGTCTCGATCAAGACCGTTTCGCGTGTCTTAAACAATGAGCCGCATGTCCAGCATGCTGTGCGCGAACGGGTGCAGGCAGCCGTTACCGAGCTTGGCTATGTGCCGAGTAAATCCGCCCGCAGCCTGCGCGGCAGCCGGTCCTATTCGATCAATATGATGTGCCATTCCAGCCGCAGTAATTATGTCAACACGATCCAGTTCGGCGCTGTGATCGCCTGTCAGCAAAGGGGATATCAACTCACCATCTCGCTGATTGATACGGTCGAAGAAAAATCGGCAACAGATTTCAGGGACGAACTTAAGATCTTGATGGCCCGCTCATCGCCTGACGGTGTCATACTTGTTGCACCATTTGCTGATGATCCGGTTGTGCTTCAAGTGTTTGACGAGTTGGCCATTCCGGTGGCGCGGATTGGTCCGTCGCTGGGGCCCGAGGGCCGTGTGCGGGTCGGGATCAATGAACGCGAGGCGGCATTTGAAGTGACCACGCACCTATTGGAGCTTGGCCATACGCGGATCGGATTTGTCAGAGGGCTCGAGAATCAGGCTGTGACGGAGGAGCGGTTTCAGGGCTACAAAGCGGCCTTGCTGGAGAAGGGGCTCAAGCCTGATGCGAAACATGTGCGTAAGGGCCGGTTCGATTTTCGCTCCGGGGTGCGGGCGGCAGAGAAATTGCTCGCGCTTGAGCCTGCAGTGACCGCTATTTTTGCGTCAAATGACGACATGGCGGCCGGGGTGATGATGCTGGCAAACAGGCAGGGCGTTAAAGTGCCCGAAGACTTGTCCATTGTCGGATTTGATGATTCCGAGATTGCCGAGAATATGTGGCCAACGCTGACAACTGTGCGCCAACCCTTGCAGCAATTGGGTGAGGTCGCCGCGCTGAAGCTGATCGAAACACTTGGCCAGTCCGTACCGCCGGTGATCCCGCCGACAATATTGCCTCATAAGATGATTGTCCGGCAATCAACAGCCAAGGTCCGCACGCCGGTTTGATAGGAAACTGATCTGTAGGGATGTGTCGTTACCGCAGACAAAATTTGACACCGTTGTCAAAATCGAGTGTGATGCAGGGCTGATGCTCGGGAGTGGAGGATCGGGAATGGTAGAGGAAACGCGGCTTGACGGGAGAGCATAATGGGGCTTGGGACAATTGATCTGATCGTGCTGGCGATCTATGCGCTGGGCTTACTTGGTATTGCGCTTTGGGTATCGCGCGAGCCTGCGGGTGCGACGAAGAACACCGAGGACTATTTTCTCGCCAGTAAAGCGCTGCCATGGTGGGCTATCGGGGCCTCGCTGATTGCCGCAAATATTTCCGCCGAGCAGATTATTGGCCAGTCCGGACAGGGGTTTGTCGTGGGGCTGGCGATTGCCGCTTATGAATGGCAGGCGGCGATTGTCTTGCTGATTGTGGCGGCCTTCTTTCTGCCGATCTTCCTCAAGCGCGGTATCTACACAATGCCGCAATTCCTCGAGACCCGTTTCGGCGCCAGCGTGAAAACCATCATGGCGACGTTCTGGATTTTCCTTTACACGGCGGTCAATCTGACGACGGTTCTGTTTGGCGGCGCGCTCGCCATTCAGGCGGTGACAGGCGTTGGCCTTTTTGCGGGCATGGCGATGCTGGCGGTGTTTGCCTTGCTCTATTCGCTCTATGGCGGGCTCAAAGCGGTGGCGCTGACCGATATTATTCAGGTGATCATTCTGATCCTTGGCGGCTTGGCGATTACGTGGATTGTGCTTGGCATGGTTGGCGATGGCAGCGGCGCTGTTGGCGGTCTTTCCGTGTTGATGAACGAGATCCCCGGGCATTTCGAAATGATCTTCGAGCGGGACGATAAGGGCTATGGCAATTTGCCCGGCATCTGGACTTTGCTTGGCGGGCTTTGGGTGCTGCATTTTAGTTATTGGGGGTTTAACCAGTACATCATCCAGCGCGCGCTCGGGGCTGAAAACCTGCAGGAAGCGCAAAAAGGTCTCGCCTTTGCCGCGCTCTTGAAATTCCTGATCCCGCTTATCGTCGTGATTCCGGGCATCGCGGCGCTTTATCTTGCCCAGCAGGGCATACTAGACATGGCCGCGCTCAATCCGGATGTCTGTTCGCAAGTGGATGGCGAAGAGGTGTGCGGGCGACCTGACAGCACCTATGGCGTCCTGATGGGGTTGATGCCGTCTGGTATTCGCGGGCTGATCTTTGCGGCGCTTGTGGCGGCGATTGTGTCCTCGCTGGCCTCGATGATCAATTCGATCTCGACCATCTTCACCATGGACATTTATCGCGACTATCTCGCCAAGGACAAAAGCGAGGGTCATTATGTGATGACGGGCCGGATTACCGCAGCCGTCGCCATGATCACCGCGCTTGTCATTGCCATTCCGCTGCTGGGCTCGAATGAGAGTATCTTTCAGGCCATTCAGGAATATACCGGCTTTGTCGCGCCCGGGATTGTCGCCGTCTTCGTGCTCGGCTTCTTCTGGAAACGGACGAACACGCAAGGGGCGTTTGCCTTGCTGCTTTCGTCGGTTGTGCTGTCGCTTCTGTTCTACCTGTCTGTTCTCGACCCGGCCGCGCTCGCCAATGGTATCGAGGCCCCGCGCAGTGGAGCGATCTCTGCGATGATGGGCGGGATCTTCAATCCGATTTTGGGACTGGTTGATTTCAACGTGATCAATATGCCGTTTGTCGTGCGGATCTGGTTTATCTTCCTGCTCTGTCTCGTCATTGGTGTTATCGTGTCGCTGGTCACGCCAAAGCCTCATCCCGATCAGCCGGTCTATCTGGACGGCATCGACTTTGCCACAACGACCGGGTTCAAGATCTCTGCTGCGGTGATTGTCGCCATTCTCATCGGCGTCTATGCGGTGTTCTGGTAGGCGAGGGCGGTTCTAGCAAGCGGGGTTTAGTCAAGCTGCTCGAGAATCTCGGAGACAATCTGATCGACAGGGCGGTCGGCCTCAATTGTGATGGCGTCTTTCGGCGGGCTTAGATTTGCAAGTTGATCTTCAAGGAGGCTGGTGGGCATGAAGTGTTCCGTGCGTGCGGTCATCCGTGCAAAGAGGACAGGCTTCGGAACCGCTAGCAACAGCCAGACAATCTCGCGTCCAGCCTCGGCCAGAAGCCGGTTTTGCACATAGGGCGTCAGGGCCGAGCAGGCGAGGATGATCTTGGGGGCAGGGGCTGTGCGGCTGGCTTGCGCGAGGCTATCAATCCATGCGGCGCGATCCTTATCGCTCAGCGCTATGCCCGCTTCCATCTTGTCGAGATTGGCTTGCGGGTGATGGTCATCCGCCTCGATCATCGGCCAGCCCGTTCGGTGCGAAAGCGCGTTGGCGACCGTCGATTTGCCCGATCCAGCCGGACCCATGACAAGGATCAAAATGCGTTCAGGCATCCGCGTGCCCTACAATTTGCCCTGTTGCATTTGCGTGACGGCATAATCTGCCGCCCGCGCGGTCAGCGCCATATAGGTGATGGACGGGTTCTGACACGCGCTCGAGGTCATAGAGGCTCCGTCCGTCACAAAGACATTTTCAACATCATGGCATTGATTGTGCGCGTTCAGAACGGAGGTCAACGGATCACGCCCCATCCGCGCGCCGCCCATTTCATGAATGCCAAGACCGACAATCGTATCTCTATTATACGCTTCCACGTCTATGCAGCCGCCCGCTTCCAGCGTCTCTTTTGCGGTTTGGGCCATGTCGAGACGCATCTTGCGCTCATTCTCGCCAAAGCGGACATTGATATGCAATTGCGCCATTCCATATGGATCGGTCTTGGTCGGGTGCAGGGTCACTCTGTTGTCGGCCACTGGCAGCATTTCGCCGAAGCCTTGCAAATAGACCTCCCAGCCGCCCGGTTCGCGCATGGCGTTTTTATAGTCCGCGCCAAATCCGTCCTGCTGACAGGTGGACTGCCATGAGGGACGATTGGCGCCGCCCTGAAACCCGTAGCCGCGAGAGAAGTCCTGCTCGTCGCTTTCGAGATTTCTGAACCTTGGCACATAGATGCCACTTGGCCGGCGTCCGGAGAAATATTTGTCGAGCATTCCGGGATACTTGCCTCTGGCACCGACGCGGTGGTGGTGGTCCATAATGTAGCGCCCGAGCGCGTCCGAAGTGTTGGCAAATCCGGTCGGGAAGGTCTCGCTGGTCGAGTTCAGCATGATCTGCAATGTGCCGAGCGTAGACGCGCACATGAAGATGACACGAGCCGTGTAGGTTTCGCGCGTGCCGGTTTTGCGGTTGATCGTCTCTACGCCGGTGGCGCGCTTGGTGGCCGGATCATAGACGATCCGTTCGACTTGCGTGTCAGGGACCAGCTGCATGTTATTGGTGCGCTTGGCGGCGGGCAGGGTGGCGGCGACGGAGGAGAAATATGCGCCGAACGAACAGCCGCGCTGGCATTGATTGCGGAACTGACAGGAGCCACGGCCAAGGGCGAGTTGCTGCTCGGTTGGTTCTGTCAGATGGGCGGCGCGTCCGATGATCAGCCGCCGGTCGGGATAGGTCTGCGCAATCGCGTCCCTGACCTTTTTCTCCACGGCATTGAGCTCCATTGGCGGCTGGAATTTGCCGTCTGGCAATTGCGGCAGCCCTTCCTTCGAGCCGGAAATGCCAACGAATTCTTCAACATAATCATACCAAGGCGCGAGGTCTTTATAGCGGATCGGCCAGTCAACGCCGTGTCCGTCGCGCTTGTTTGATTGGAAGTCCATCTCGCTCCAGCGATAGGACTGGCGCGCCCACAGGAGCGAGCGTCCACCGACCTGATCGCCGCGAATGAAGGAGAAAGATGTGCCCTCTTCGACCGAGTAGGGATTGTCCCTGTCTTTGGCGAAGAAGTTCTGCGTCGACTCGCGAAAGGCATAACATTGGCTCTGGACCGGATTGTCCGCTTTCATCTGCGCGGTTGAGGTGTCGCGCGCGGGCCAGTCCCAGGGGGCTGTGTTTTCGCCCACATAGTCGGCGCCCTTTTCCACGTCGCGGCCACGTTCGAGCACAAGCGTCTTGAGACCCTTTTCGGCAAACTCTTTCGCTGCCCAACCGCCGGACATGCCCGAGCCTACAATGATGACGTCAAAGTCCGCCATAGTTTCGTCTCCGTCCTAAATGCCTGTTGTGAGCCATGCGCGGCCAATGTCGGACAGATCCGCATCGCCGTCATATCCGCCGGGGATGGGATCATATCGCAATTCCTCGGTCGCCGCTTCGGAGGTATAGTATCCGAATACGACGGCCTGCTTTAACTGTTGCCAGATCGCGACGCCGCTTTGGTCCAGCGCGGTGAGGATGGTGGTCTGGACCTCGTGCGGGGCGGCGAGAAAGCTCTTTGCGGATTTGGCATGAGCCATTTCGTCAAACACGCTGAGGCCCGTTTTGAACGCCTCGCGCTCGTCTTGCGTGTAATGGGTGCCGACCAGCGCCTCAATATAGGCGGGCACACCGGCGGCCAATGCGCCGGGCGTATCGGTTTGGGGAAGGATCATCTCGCTGACATGCGAAACAAGCTCCATATAGGGGCTCAACTCCTGTTTGATCTCCGGTGTGCAGGCGCTCAGAGCGCTCATCAGAGGCAGGCTCGCCGCACCGCCGGTCGCGAGGAAAAGCCCTTTGATGGCATCCCGACGTGATGGATGAGCGGATTTTTGCTGTTTCATGATGTCTCCCCACGCATAAATAACCATAGACGTTTTCGCCTCGAGGAGCAAAATTGTCTTACGTTGTCAGTTTTGCTTGCATAGCGAGATACGTCAAGGTTTGGCTGTAGATTGGTGTGTTTTGTCTGGCTACAGAGCGAGCAGAAATGTATTCACTGTTAGCCGTGCTGTGCGGGGGTCTGATGTCAGTTTCAGGTTCGGGGGAATGGAGCCGGAATGGAGCGTTCGTCCGCGATAGAGGATGAGCCGGTCGGGTCGCGCTTGAATATCGGCAATCATCTCATACCGTTCATCATCACCGTAAAAATACCCGGGCGCGGGCGGGCCATGAGCCTCTACGTCTTCTGCGAGGCTGGATTTGTATGCGGCGATGCGGGCGGGGGTGATGGTTTCAAATCCCGTGCGCCGGTGCCGATAGAACGAGGTGCCGCTGGTTTCAGGCCCTTTGAGGTAGTGAAGCATGGCGAGTAGATTTGCGCCGGTGCCATCATAATGCGGAATACGCTGGGCGGGTGTCAGCGCATGAGGGGGTGTTGTGACTATGGAATAGGTGCAGCTTTCGGTCCGGCCAACTGTTTCAAAGCCGAACACGTCATAGAATATGTCAGCCAGTAATTTGCCTCGCGCTAGAATATAATTTCCGTCAGCCAGCGCCCGTAGCCCCGGATAGCCAAAGCCTGCGGGCGCAAATTGGACTGTTCTCGCGTGCTCGAGAAGTTCGGCAACTTGTCCGCTGAACCCGTCAATGATGACAATAGGCTCTTGCTCATGGCCGTAACGATGTATTGTATAATCACCGAGTTGGGAGGGCATATATGGACCTTAACCATCTGTGCTGAATGTCGAGGGTCTGCCGTTATGCAATTAGCCCGCTTTCGGTCAATTGACAACGTTGGCAATCAAAGTAGGCTTCAAATTATGTGTGCGGGGAGGTCGCTTTGAGCGAGGCGAAACAGATAGACAATGTCGTCATTATTGGTGGCGGTACGGCAGGCTGGATGAGCGCGGCGGGGCTGGCCAGTATGCTTGGCGGGACGGGTCTGTCCATAACGCTGATCGAGTCCGAAGCCATCGGAGTGGTGGGGGTCGGTGAGGCCACGCTGCCGCACATCAAGTTTTTCAATGACTCAATCGGTATCAATGAAGCCGAGTTCATGGCCGCAACTTCGGCGACGTTCAAGCTCGGGATTGAATTTGTGGACTGGGGCCGTCTGGGCGACAGCTATATTCATCCGTTTGGGGAGTATGGTCTGTCCAATGCCGGCATCGGGTTTCACCATTACTGGCTCAAGCAAAAAGATCATCCAGAGACCGGCCCGCTTGATCTCTATTCGCTGCCGATCATGGCGTGCCGTATGGCAAAGTTTCAGCCACCCTCTGCCGACCCGCGTTCTGTGATGTCGACCTATCGCTACGCCTACCAGTTCGATGCGCTCAAATATGCGCCTTTCCTGCGCAAACATGCCGAAGCGCGCGGCGTCACGCGGCACGAAGGCAAAGTCGTCGAGGTCAATCTCGATCCTGAGTGCGGTGATATTCAATCTGTCTTGCTGGAGAGCGGGGAGGTGATCGGGGGCGATCTGTTTATCGACTGTACGGGCTTTTTCGGACTCCTGATCGAGAAAGCGCTAGAGACCGGATATGAGCGCTGGACGGACTGGTTGCCCTGTGACCGCGCGGTTGCTGTGCCATGTGAAAGTGCCGGGCCGCTCTTGCCGTACACCCGCGCAACGGCGGACAAGGCGGGTTGGCGCTGGCGTATTCCTTTGCAGCACCGGACGGGCAACGGCCATGTCTATGCAAGTGATTTCACCACAGACGCGGCGGCCGAGCAGGCGCTGATGGAAAATCTCGAAGGCGCACCGCTCGCAGACCCACGCGTCTTGCGCTTTGTCACGGGCAAACGCCGCAAGCTCTGGAACAGGAACTGCGTTGCGATCGGACTATCGGGCGGATTTCTCGAGCCATTGGAATCAACCAGTATCTATCTGATCCAGGAAGGGATTACCAAACTGCTCGAACATTTCCCTCATACCACGGACTTTTCTGATGATGCGGAGGAGTATAATCGCCTGATTGATCTTGAGTTTGAGCGCGTGCGCGACTTTCTTATTCTTCATTACCACGCGACGACCCGCGCAGATTCCGAGTTCTGGACGCATATGCGGACGATGGATATTCCGGCTTCGCTTGCGGAAAAAATCGAATTGTTCAAAACCCGTGGCCGCATTGTGAAATATGATCGCGGCCTGTTTCTGAGCCCAAGCTGGCTGGCGGTCTATTTAGGCCAGGGTGTTGTGCCCGACATGTATGATAACCGGGTTGATCTGTTGGCTGACGATGACATTGCCGGACATATGCAAGGGCTCAAATCGCTGATGCATAAAAGTGCCGCGGCGATGAGCGATCACGGCGAGTATATTGTCGCAAATGGCATGGCAGGAGCGGCATAATGGAAGCGGGTAAGGCCATCCGCCGTGTCGTCATCATCGGGCAGGGGCTGCGTGGTTGGTTGCCGGCGGCTTATCTCGCGGCGAGATTTCCTGATGGCCGGTGCCAGATCAATTTCGTGGAGACAGGCGGGGCCCGGACGGATGATGTGCTCTTGGCGAGGCCATCCATCCGCCGCTTTCACCAATTGCTCCAAATGCCAGAGCGCGCGCTGGTCGAGACGGCCAAGGCCCAGCTATCGCATGGTGTTCGGGCGCGAGCGGCAGGTGGCGCGATCCTTCTGCCCTTTGGCCAATATGGCTATGATCATGCGGGTGCGGAGTTTCAGCAATATTGGTGCAGAGCGTTCAAGATGGGTAAGGCGGGAGGGCTGGGCCGGTATAATCTGGCGGCGGGATTGGCAGAGGCCGGAGCGTTTCTTACGCAAACGCCTAAAGGGCAGCCAGCGCTCGATTTTGGGTATCAGTTGAGCGCTGCCGGATATTGCGCCTTGCTTCAGGCCTATGCGCGAGGGCATGGTGCTGTTTCGTTTGATGCTGCGGATGGCTTTGAGGTGCGTACGGACGAAGGCGGCTTCGTGAAAACGATCCATCTGGCCGGGGCAGATCTCGAGTGCGATATGGTGATTGATGCCCGGACAGAGGCGGATGTGCTGGCTGCGGGAGAGACGCCTGATCTTGGATGGCAGGGAAACCGGCTCTATATGCCGAGCCATTGCGACGCCGATTTGCCCGGTCTTGAGCTTTACAGCCTCGTCGAAGCGCTCGACCGGCTGATTGCCTTGTGGCCAGACAAGGATTTTCTAGCCTGTGAGCGGGAGGAATATAACCGGCTGACATATGCTGAGCGGGACAGGGTTTCTGACATGAAAACCCTTTTAGAACATGGTGTTATCGGCGTAACGCAAAGTGATGCTTTGGCCCGTAAGATCAGCGTGTTTTCCAATCGTGGCCGGATTGCCGCCGAAGACCATGAGGTGTTCACAAAGCCTGAATGGCTGGCTGCGCTTATCGGTTGCGGCATCGTGCCAGCCCATTATGACCGTTTGGTGGACCGCATGTCGCTTGAAGATTTGTTGCGGTGGCTCGCATCCATCGAAGACGGGATCGGGCGAACGGTGGAACAGGCAAAGTTGGCGGCGAGGGTGGTGTGAAGACGATCAAAGAAATTGTCATTGTCGGTGGCGGTACGGCGGGTTGGATGAGTGCGGCCGCCTTCGCCAAATTTGCCCATAAGGCAGATATTGCCATTACACTGATTGAATCCGAGCAAATTGGAACGGTTGGCGTGGGGGAGGCGACCATTCCGCAGATTGCCAAATTCAACGCCATGCTCGGGATCGACGAGGATGCTTTCGTCAAAGCGACCCAAGCTACGTTCAAACTGGGAATCGAGTTTGCCGATTGGGGACAGATTGGCGAGCGCTACTTTCACCCGTTTGGCGTTCACGGATTTGATCTTGAGGGGATTGATTTCCATCAGTATTGGACAAAAATGAAAGCTCTGGGTGAGGAACATGCCTTACAAGACTATTCCCTCAACGCGCTTGCAGCCTATGCCGGAAAGTTCATGCGCCCGAAGCCCGAACATGGCGCGGTGCTCAACCGCATCGCCTACGCCTTCCATTTCGATGCAACGCTCTATGCCGCCTTTTTGCGCGCGCATGCCGAGGCCAAGGGCGTGCAACGGATCGAAGGTGTTGTCGCGACTGTCGGGCTGGACGCGGAAAACGGCTTTATCGACGCTGTAACTTTAGCTGATGGACGCACGGTGTCCGGCGATCTGTTTATTGATTGTACCGGCTTTCGTAGTCTGCTCATGTCGGACGCCTTGGGCATTGGATATGAGGATTGGAGCCACTATCTGCCCGTTGACAGAGCGGTGGCCGCAGCGACCGAAAGCACTGAAACACCGCTGCCTTATACCCGTGCTACGGCACGCGGAGCGGGCTGGCAATGGAAGATCCCCCTCCAACATCGCACCGGCAATGGCTATGTCTATTCGAGCCGCTTTCTGGAACCTGAGCAGGCCGAATTGGATTTTCGCGCGGCGCTTAATGGGGCGCTTCTGGGAGAGCCGAAACATTTGCGTTTTGTAACCGGGCGGCGTCAGAAATTCTGGCATAAAAACTGCGTTGCGCTCGGCCTGTCGGCTGGCTTTATGGAGCCGCTCGAATCGACCAGCATTCACCTTATCCAATCGGGTATTTCGAAACTGATTGCGCTTTTCCCGGACAAGACCCTGCCGACCGTCGAGCAGGATGAGTATAACCGTCTGTTGACGGATGATTATCTGCACATTCGGGATTTCCTGATCCTGCATTACAAAGCGACACGCCGGGATGATACGCCGTTCTGGGATTATGTGCGGACGATGGAGGTGCCCGAGACATTGCAGCGCAAGATGGAGCTTTTGCGCGCAAGCGGGCGCTTCTTTAAATATGATGCCGAGCTTTTTGATGTGACGAGTTGGATGGCGGTTGCGGTCGGTCAGGGACTTGCGCCAATCGGGTTTAACCCGATGGTCGAGGGTCTGTCGGACAGTAATATCCGGCAAAGCCTCGAAAATATGCGTAACTTGCTGAACAAATCTGTCGCGGCCATGCCATCTCAAGAGGCGTTTATCGCCCGGTTCTGCAAGGCTGATCCAGCGCAAGTCAAAACAGGGGGCGCAGATGGCCGGACAAATTGACAGGGTTTTGATCGTCGGCGGCGGTACGGCGGGTTGGATGGCTGCGGCGACTTTGGGTCTGCTGTTGAAAGACACGTCGACCGAGCTTCATCTTGTGGAGTCCGAGGCCATTGGCACGGTTGGTGTGGGCGAGGCTACAATTCCACCGATTACCATGTTCAATAATATGTTGGGCATCGACGAGAACACATTCGTCAAGGAAACCCATGCGACCTTCAAACTCGGGATCGAGTTTAACAATTGGGGCGCGCTTGGCGAATCGTACATCCACCCGTTTGGCGATTTTGGGATAGATTTCGACGTTATTCCTTTTTACCAGTATTGGGTCAGCCAGCATTTGCGTGGGCTTGGCAAAGATCTCTTTGACTATTCGTTGATGGTGCAGGCTTGCCGGCAGGGCAAATTCATGCGGCCGTTGAAAGACCGTCCGAAATCTGCGCTTGCGGGCATCAACTATGCGTTTCAGTTCGACGCCACGCTCTATGCGGCCTATTTGCGCCGCTATTCGGAGGATAAGGGCGTGCGCCGCCATGAGGGGAAGGTTACGAAGGTCGAGCAGCACAGCGAAACGGGCTTTGTCGAAAGCGTATCGCTTGAGGACGGCCGCACGCTCGAGGCGGACTTCTTTATAGACTGCTCCGGATTTCGGGGCCTGTTGATCGAGGGCGCGCTTGAAACCGGTTACGAGGACTGGCGGCATTGGCTTCCATGTGATCGGGCTGTGGCGGTCGGGTGTGAGAAAACGTCGCCACCATTGCCATTTACCAAGGCAACAGCCCGTGATTCGGGCTGGCAATGGCGGATACCGCTGCAACATCGTACGGGCAATGGGCATGTTTACTGTAGTGAATTTATCAGCGATGACGAGGCGACGGCTGTTTTGCTGGACAATCTCGATGGTGAGCCGATCTCGGATCCGAAGCTCTTACGCTTTGTGACGGGACGCCGGAAAAAGTTCTGGAACCGGAATGTTCTTGCTCTGGGACTGGCCGCTGGATTCATGGAGCCGCTCGAATCTACGAGCCTGCATCTTGTCCAGACAGGGCTTGCACGGCTGATAACGCATTTTCCGGATAAGCGGTTTAACGAAGCGGATATCAAATCGTTCAATGATCGCACGGTGCTTGAATATGAGCGTGTGCGCGACTTTCTGGTGCTCCACTATTCAGCAACGAATCGGTCGGATACCCCGTTCTGGCGGCATTGCCAGTCCATTGAACGCCCACCTCACTTGAGACAAAAAATAGAGCAATTCCAAGGGGCGGGCAGGGTGATTGAGGATGGGAGCGATCTGTTCAGCGAAGCGAGCTGGTTGGCTGTTATGTATGGGCAAGGTGTTGTGCCGCAAGGATACAATCCGATTATTGATAAAGTTGATCGTGAGAAAGTGCGTCAGGTTGTCGAACAGATCCATCAGACAATTTTGCGTTCTGTCGATGTGATGCCGACACATCAAGCCTTTATCGACGAGCACTGTTCGGCATGAGCTTGGGGC
>CALLCD010000057.1 GCA_938049795.1 uncultured Hyphomonadaceae bacterium
CGCATACCGAATATTCGGTCCAAAACAAACAGCCTGATTGGCAGGAATTGTCCAAGGTGTCGTTGTCCAAATTACAACGCTAGAGCCAATTAGCTCTTGAGTTCCCCTCACAACAGGAAACTTCACCCAGATCACCGGCACTTTGCGGTCGTGATATTCGACCTCCGCTTCGGCCAGCGCAGTTTTCTCGACGGGGCTCCACATGACGGGCTTGGCCCCGCGCACGAGGCGTCCGCCCATCGCGATGTCCAAAAACTCCGAGACGATTTTCGCTTCCGATTCAGGGCGCATCGTAAGATACGGATTGTCCCACTCCCCTTCGACGCCGAGGGCGCGGAACTCTTCGGCCTGCACATCAACCCAGCCTTTGGCATATTCGCGGCAGCGCGCGCGGAACTCGCCGGGGGTGACGTCGTCTTTGGCGCGGCCCTTCTGGCGAAACTCTTCTTCGACTTTCCATTCAATCGGTAAGCCGTGACAATCCCAGCCGGGTACATAGGAGGCGTCAAAGCCGGTCATCTGGTGGGAGCGGACAATGATGTCCTTGACGATTTTGTTCATCGCCGTGCCGAGATGGATATGCCCATTGGCATAGGGCGGGCCGTCATGCAGCAGCCACGGCTTGGCCCCGCGCGATTTGGCGTCCTCGCGCAGCTTTTTGTAAAGGCCCATCTCGTCCCAGCGCTTGATCCAGGCCGGCTCGGCTTTGGGCAGCCCGCCGCGCATGGGGAAGTCGGTTTTGGGCAGGAACAATGTGTCGCGATAATCGCGGGCGGTGTCTTCGGTTTTCGGGGTATCGGTCATGGTGTCTGTCTTCGAATTAGGATCTATCAATATGCGTCTGAGAATCCCCGGCCAGCGCAGTTTCGTGTCAGTGCGCGACCGGGCTGCTAATTCGAATGAGCGTTATATATGTCATGGCCAAACCGTTAGCAGGCAAGGGTTAACCTGTCACTAGCCGTCCGCTTTGAGGGCGAGATTGGCAGCTTACGGGGTTGGCAGCGGCTGTAGGTTGGAGATGCTTGTTCTCGTATTGGTATTGAACGACACCACGGCAAACGCCTTACCTTCAAGGCTCATGACACTGAGTTGTCTGAAACTCGCCTCCGCTTCAGGTAAATATTCGCAGGTGACATCATTGTTCATATTATTCACTTTGGCGATGCCATCGAGCTTAAAACTCCCCGTGCTGTATGTGCGCGAATGGGTCTGCTGGCCCGTTTCCAGTGAATATGTGAGTTCCTCTGCAATCTTACTGGCCGCTTTTTTCGCGGCTTTGAACTGCCGGTTGCTTTCATAATCTTCCCGATCCAGCACAATTGTTTCTGGAGGTGCGAGGCGGAAGACGATGATCTCATCCGTCTCGGAGATAATCTCTGCCTGTGGCACTTGATCAGCCGGCTTGGCCGCGTTTTCTTCGAGCGTGGCCGCATCGGAACCGCACCAGAATAGCTTGCCCAGATCCTCCGCCGAATTAAACTCCTCAACCTGATCACTGAAAGCTTCGCTCTCCCCTTCGGGCGCTGTGAGAATGGTCACACGACTGCCGACGGGCATCGCGGGATTGACACGGAATTGGCCAGTCGCGGTAAACTCAGCCTCCCCTTCACCATTGCTCAGTTCCTCATGGGTGACATCGAACATGAAAGGCACCGTGTCAGGTCTTGCCTGCTGCACAGACATGTATCGCGCCTGTACCTGCGAACTGTCAGTGTCCGCCATACTCGCCATCGGCATGATGAGGAGCGCCGAGATACTGACAATTTTTCCGGATAAACGCATTTTGATCTCCCATTTCTCTACATCATCATTGTGCACATAGTGATTTTCGTCAACCCGAAAGGGACGGCTCCAAGCCATAATCTGACACCAGAAAAATGTGCAGGAACAGTTCTGTGGTGAAGGCTTCTGCACGCGCGCCCCTACGCCCCCAAGACCGCCCGTGCGGCATCCGCATCCTTGTGCATTTGGGCGATCATATCGTCGAGTTGTTCGAAGGTCAGCTCTGGCCTGAGAAAGGCGACGAGGGCAACTTCAAGGGATTTGCCATAGAGATCGCCCTCCCAGTCGAAGATCACGGTTTCGAGCAGCGGGTCACGCAGGCCGGTGGTGGGGGTGCGGCCGAAATTGGCGACGCCATTGCGCCAGTCGGGCTCGCCTTCGATACGCGCACGAACGGCATAGACGCCGTGTCGGGGGTGGATGAGGCCCGCGCTCGGCGTGATATTGGCGGTCGGGAAGCCGAGCTTGCGGCCCTGCTTTTCGCCATGTTCAACGATGCCCTCTATGGTCCAGTCATGACCAAGCAGCGTCGCGGCTTTTTCGGGCTCTCCGGCGCGCAGGGCCTGACGCATGGCGGTGGAGGATGCTTTGTCGCCGAGCCCCTCGACCTTTTCGACAATGGACACACCAAAGCCGAGCGCTCGGCCAAGCGAGGCGAGCCTTGGCGCGTCGCCCATCCGTCCGCGTCCGAAGCGGAAATCGAACCCGACCGCGACATGGGCCGCCTGCAAGCCTTCGGACAGAACTTCGCGGGCAAAAACGTCATCGGTCATGCCTGCCATATCCTTGGTGAAGGGCAGTTCGAACACGCAGTCCGCGCCAAGCCCGAGCAAAGCGGCGTTGCGGCGCTCGGGGCTGTAGATGCGAAAGGGCGGATCTTCGGGGCGAAACAAAGCGCGCGGAGGCGGCTCGAAAGTGGCAATGGCAAGCTTGTGGCCGGTGGCGCGCGCAGCGGCGATGACGGCGCGGTGGCCAGCATGAATGCCGTCAAAATTGCCGAGCGCTATGGCCATACCCGCAGCGCTGGCAGGAATATTGCGATAGTCGGCATAGACCGCCACGGCCGGGCTAGCTCTCGCGGGTGGGCGCAACCACTTGCGCTTCGCCGGTGATCACGCGTTTGCCGTTGACGATGCAGGAGACGGCAAGGGTGACCCGATTGCCGCGATCAATCTTTTCGGCAACTTCGGCGCGCACGGTCACTTCGTCGCCAATATAAACAGGACGGCGGAAGCGCATGGACAGGCCGGTAAAGATCGCGCCGGGCCCGGGCAGATTATTGCCCAGAATGCCGGAAATGTAAGACGCAGTCAGCGCGCCATGAGCAATGCGCTGGCCGAACGCGGTCTTGGCGGCATAGTCCTCATCCATGTGAAGCGGATTATAGTCGCCCGAGACTTCGGCGAATTTGGTAATGTCTTCATCGCGGATCGTGTGCACAGTTTCGTGCGCCTGACCGATTTCGAGGTCTTCATAATATTTGGTATCTGGGTGGCTCATTCTTGGCCCTTATTTGCTGGGGTTTTGCTGCCCTGTTTGCCTGCAAAGATCGCAGAAAGCAATCCCGTTACCATCTCAGTGCGGGCTGGGCGTAAGTTGCTGTTACGGCGCTCTCGGCCAGAAGGCGCGCCGCATCGCTCAAAAAATCATCTCCGGCATGATCGGCAAGCCCCGTGCCGACATAAAGCGCGTCGATCCCTTGCGCATTTGCGCCTTTGAGGTCGGTTATGGGGCCATCGCCAATCGCAAGGAGGCACGCTGAACGGGGCACACCAAGGGCGGCAAGCTTCTCATAGGCGAGATCATAGATCGCAGGGTGGGGCTTTCCGGCATAGATGGCCTGCCCGCCTTCTTGCTCGTAAATCTGCGCGAGCGCACCGCCGCACCAGTGGAGCCGGTCGCCGATGCGGACCTGAATGTCGGGATTGGCGCAGACAAGTTTGAGCCCTGTGCGCGCAATGGCTGCAAGTTCTTCGCGATAACTCTCAGGATGCTCGCCGCCGATCTGGTCACGCAGGCCGATGATCAGGCCAAGCTCGGCCTTGGCGGGATCGTCCACGAACTTTGCGTCGAGCCCTTCATAGAGGAACCGATCATGCTCCCAGCCTTCATCCGCGCCGAGCCGCCACAAGGCTTTGCCGGACAGACGCTCGAGCAAGGCGCGGGTGGCGTCACCCGACGAGACACAATCATCGAACGCCTCTTCGGGCACGCCGAGCGGCTCGAAATAGCGCAAGACTTGGCGTTTGGGGACGGGCGCATTGGTCAACAGGCAGACTTTGCCGCCGCGCGCACGGAACCGGACCAGCGCATCGCATGCGGAGGCAAAAGCTGAGCGCCCATTATGGATGACGCCCCAGACATCGCAAAGCACCGCGTCATAATCGCCAGCGATCTCTTCGAAATGGGCAAGCGCAGCCGGGCGCGCCGGATCAGTCACTCAATATGCTCCCGTTTGCGCTGCCAGCCTCTTTGGTGCCGTCTTTGCCAGTCTCTTGGATTGGGTCTTTGGGGCCAAATCCGATCAGGATGGTGCCCTCCCCGCCTTTGGGGTCACGGCTTGGCCCAAGAAACACGATGCTGCCATCGCTACGGATCTCGGCGAGCAGGTCGGTGGTGGGCCGGTCGGCGAGGAATTGTTTGAGATCATATTGCGCCGTCAATTGCGTCTTGGAAAACGCCCAGCCGCGATAATGGTCGCGCAGCAACGCGTCATAGCTGCGCCCGCGCTTGATCAGCGTGCGCCCGCGTGTGCCCAGCCCGATGCCTTTGGGGTCTTCTTCTTCGCCTTCCTGGCAGGAAAGCTGGTAGACCTTATGGCGGCCAAGCTCGGGGGCGAAATGTCCGGCGACGAGCGCATTATAGGGCTCATTGGCCGACAGGGCGATAGCGGTGTCAAAGCGGGCATGGTCGAGCCGTAGCTCAGCTTCCTCGGAGAGCACTTCGCCAAAATAGGTCTCAAGCCCCGCATCGCGCGCGGGTTTCAGACGCCGCCAATTGCTGTCGGCCAATGTCGTGTCCACACCGGCATCGTTGAGCTCACGGGCAAAATCGACGCTCCACGGATTAACCCCGATCAACAGCACGCCGGGCTTGCCCACGCGTGACAATCCAAGCTTGCGCGCAAGCGGCCCAATCGAGAAGCCGTGCAGGACCACCGTCGAGAACACCATCGCAAAGGCGAGTGGCGAAATCATCTCCGCGCCGGTAAATTCGAACCGGCTGGTTTCCTGTAGATCGATCAGCAATTGGCCAAACAGGCCCGACACGGCAACGGCGACAATCCCGCGCGGGGCAATCCAGCCCAGCAGCAGCGCTTCATTGCGGTTAAGCGTGCCATAAGTCGAAATCCAGATCGAGAGCGGCCGGACGATGAACAACATGCAAAACAGGAAGGCCAGCGTGCGGACATTGAGCGCAGCGGCGATGGTTTCAGGGGTCAGATTGGCGGTCAGAATGACAAACACGCCCGAGACGAGCAGGACGGCGATGTCCTCTTTAAACTTGCGCAATTCGACAAGGCCTGCGAGCCGCGAATTGGCGAGCGTCATCCCGTAAGCGGTGACCGCGACAAGGCCAATCTCCGTCTCGATGCCTTCGGCCAGCGCATAGCACAAAATAACACTGGCAAAGATCAGCGGCGCTTTAAGATATTCCGGTGTCCATCCGGCACGGAAAGCGCGGACAATGAAAAAGCCGAAGAACATGCCCAGCGCGACACCAAGAGCGGCGGCAATCAGGATCCAGATCGCCGCGCCGACCACACTGCCCCCGCCCGAAATAACACGAACGACTTCAAACGCGGCCACGGCAAACAGCGCGCCGACCGGATCATTGACAATGCCCTCCCATTTGAGCGCCGCCCCGGTCCGGCCAGACAGTTTGGACTGGCGCAGAAGCGGCATGATGACGGTCGGGCCGGTGACGACCATAACGCCCGCAAACACAATCGAGCTTGCCCAATCGAGACCAGCCGCATAATGGGCCGCCATAGTTCCGAGCGCCCAGGCCAGAGGGCCACCAACAAACACCATGCGGCGCACAGCGGGGCCAGCATCTTTGAGATTGTCGAATTTGAGCACCAGCCCGCCTTCAAACAGGATCACCGCCACCGCCAGCGAGATAATCGGCCGGAGCAGGTCACCAAACTCCTTATCGGGGTTCAGAAGCGGCTCGCCAGTAATGACCGCCCAGAGCGGACCAACCGTCAACCCCGCCAGCGCCATCAGCACAATGGCAGGCGCCTGTAGCCGCCAGGCGAGCCACTGCGCCCCAAGGCCCAATGCGCCGATCAAAGCGACGGACAGGATCAGCGAATCGTCGCCGGCAGCCAGCAGAAAGTGTGGGAGTTCAAGCATTATTGCCCCTCGGATATGTATGTCGCGACCACCGCAAGCTGATTAATCGTCGTCTTCGGCAAAGTCGAAGCCGATCTCGCCGGCAAAATCGCCATTATTGTAATGTTCGATCCGATCTTTGAAGGAATCGTGCACATGGTCAAAAATATGCTGGTAGAAGGGCTGTGTGTCATTGTCGGCCAGCGGCAGGGTCAGCGTGTATTTGTCGCCATCGAGAATGTTGACGATGAATTTCTCGCCAAGTTTCTGGCACTGAAAGGTCACCCGCAGCCAGTCTGTGCCTTCGGACACGCGGAAGGCCAGCCCGAACGCAACCGGGACAAGCGGGCGAAACCCGCGCGGCGGCATGGAAAACGCCTCATCTGAATGTGCTTTGGGTTTGAAAGGCCCGGCGGGCGGCACAAGATGGACACAGACGCCGGTTTTCGAGCCCATAAAATCGCACATGCCATCTTTCAGGCTTTCGGCCAGACGGCGAACACGGTCATAATTTTCAGCGGCCAAGGCCTGATAGGCATCCACCGTTTCCAGAAGCTCGTCAAAGCGTGCCATATATACTCCTTATTGTCTCGTGATCGTCTATTATCACAATTTTTGCCCGCCGCTACGTCGCAGCGCCAGCCAAGCGACCCAACCAGCACGTATTCGCACGAAATTGCCAGTCTTACCTCTGTTTTTGGCTATATAGGCAGGGATGCGGTCTTTGGTAGCCCGAGGGGGTGTCTCACCGGATAAAAGCAGCCGATCGGGAATCAAAACACCAGATTGGCCACAAGCGGGCAATGGTCTGACGCTTTCGGATTGCTCCAGCCGACGCCTTGAAGCCGGTAGCCCTTATGACGCTCAGAGCGCCACGGCACGCCGGCGCGGATATATTTGACCTCCGCCTGCCGGTTCATAGCGGCCAGTGCGGGCGAGACGAGAATATGGTCGAGCGCGGTGTATTGCGACAAGGGCGCATAGTGATGGGACCAGCGCTCAAGCGGATCGGATAGGCAGGCCATGGCGAGATCTTTGGCAAACCCGTCATCTGTCAGCGGGGCGAGCCCGTGCGCTGTGTCGCGGGCCCCATCAATTTCGAGATAATCATTCAAATCTCCCAAAATGGCCCATTTTGCGCGGGCGGGCGTTTCGAAGCGCGCCTCGATCAGTTTGCGCACAGCCAGTGCTTCGACCTGACGGACAGGGCGGGTCTTTTTGCGTCCGCCATGCATGGATTTGAAATGACAGACAAACAGTGTGAGCGCCTGACCGTCCTTGATCACATCAAGCTCGAGACAATCGCGCCGGAAAATACGCTCATTGCGGTGCGTTTTTGGCGGCGGAGTAATGTCCAGATCGACAAAGCGCAGCGCGGCATGGCTTGTGCGGCGAGCAATTTCGAGCCGTGACAGGACGCCGACATCAATCCCGCGCAGATCATTGCCTTCGTGCAGGATATGATGGTCATAAGGCCGATCGCTCCAGCGGCTGAGATATTTGTCATGAAACTGGGTGAGCGTGACGAGGTTCTCGACCTCTTGCAAGGCGCACACATCCGCGCGCGTGGCCACGAGCGCCTGAGCGGTCAATGTGCGGTCATCTTCGGACAAGACATCAAACACGCGAGCGACAGCCTCGGCCTGCGCCTGATCGGACACCGCAGTTAGCTTCCCGCGCAGATCCTTGACCCCCGCCGCCTTGAACTGGCACCGCATAAGCAGGTTTTCAGCATTGAACGTGGCAAGACGCAGAACAGGCATACGCCTAACGGACTGCGAATTGCCCTCCCCGTCAACCGGCCTATTGCGTTGCGGCCGCCGCGCGTAGCTTGAGCTGGTTCCAATAAAGCTGCAGGCCGCAATAGGCGATCACAATGCCCAGATTGGCCGAGACCAGCGTGCCCATGGATTCGGCCCGCACGGGCACAATCAACAGATCAACAAAGCTCGCAAAGGCCAAGGTCAGCATCGCCGCCATGCCGCGTCGGCGCAATCCAATGGTAAAGGCGAGCCACAAGGTCAGCGAACAGAACGCAACCAGCCGGAAAATATGGTCCTGATAGGCCAGCCCGGTATCGGACGCCGAGGTGTAAACCATCGCCTGAATGGCAACAAAAATAGCCAGGAGTCCGGTGACGCCTTTGGCGATCATTTGCCAACTGCGCGGGATCGCCTCGGTTGAAAGGTCCGCTGTGTGCTCTGTCATGATTGTCTCCACCTTCCTCAATCAATCGCCAGATAATCATGCACGCCTTGCTGAGCGCTTAAACCGATTAACGCAATTTGATCGATTGGACCAAAAAGTCAGGCGGCCCGTCCTGTTTTTGCTGTCTGGAACCGCGCAGCCTGTATCGCATGCATGACCGCATCCGGTTCAGGCCTCAAATCCGACGGCACAGCCGCACGCCCAAGTTCGATTGCGGCCAGAGGCGACATGCCTGCCGCATAGGCGGATAAGACCGCACCCGTGACCTCGAGAAACGCCTCTTCCTCTTCGACAATCTGGCCAAACCGCGTGGCAACAGGGCCAACCACGCCATAAGCGAGAAAGACGCCAAGGAACGTGCCGAGCAACGCCGCCGCGATCATACCGCCAATCACAGTTGGGGATTGATCGATCACCCCCATCGCCCGAATGATCCCAATCACAGCGGCAACAATACCGAGCGCGGGCAAAGCATCAGCAATCATGTGCAAGGCCGACACTGCGCGCAGCCGGGCCTCGGTATGGGCCTCAATTCGCTGCTCCATCGCCGCTTCGGCCCGTCTGGGGTCGGCCAGATCAAGCGCCATGAGGCGGAATGTATCGCAGATCAGATCGCGGGGCGCATCCGTCTTCAGAATGTCAGGCGCGCTCTGGAAGGCAACCGTTTTGGCAGGTGTTTCGATCTCGGCCTCAATCGCCACAAGACCGCCCTGTCGCGCGCGGCGGGTGAGATCATGGAGCAGAACGAAAAGGGAGACATAATCCGCCCGTTTCCATTTCGGTCCTGCAATTACTCGCCAAAAACCGGACAAGGCCTCAGCCGCAACCGAGGGGGCATTGCTGATAATTAATATTCCAAATGCCGCACCACAGATCAGAAACAGTTCAAATGGCAGCGCCGCCAAAGCACCACCACCGACCGCGAAAAGCGCCCCAAAAACCAATACAATCAAGGCAATAAGCCCAGCAACCTGAATCAAATGCTTATCCTCGCAACCTGTTCAGATGAGATTAAAGCAGAGGATGTTAAACAACCACTTAGCGTCATTGCGAGGGGAAGGTCATTCTGGTAATTTTTTGAAAGACGTTTTCAAAGACGTGTGCAAAATAAAGCGGGAAGGTTTGATAAGGATAGACCCCAGAAACAGCGCTTTTGCGACATGATCTATCAGGTCTACCGCAAGCGTATCGGCCGCAATAAAAATGCTACGCAGTTGTGTGGGTGGCGTTAAACTTGAATTGGTAATAAAACATTAAGCAAATGTCTGAATAATTTGCGTAAATTCTACAGGAGTTACCCCATGAAAACACTATTTGCCACTCTTGTATTGGCCTCCAGCGCAGTCACGGCATCGGCCCAGCAATATGCCGCGAATGATTATCGGGTCTGCCCGCAACCCCAGACACAAAAGGGTCTGACCGTGGTTGAGAGCGTCTGCGGGAAGATCACCCGTCCAGACTTTACGCCCGGCACAATTTCGAGCCTTGCCGAGCTTGAAGGCGCGCAAGCCGAACGCGATGGGTTCAAACAGCGCGTGGCCGATTATGGCACATGTATCAACGAATTTATCAACTCCTATCGCCGCCCCGGTGGAGACGCCTCCTCGTCCGCTCCGGATGAAGCCGCTTGCGCACATGCTTGGGCCGAGGATCAGGTCACCCAATCGGTTGTCGAATATGGCCGGACCTGTGTCGAGTTCTCCAACCGCTCGATCACGGACGCCAATATCGAGCCTTGGAGCGGATCATGCTATCCTGAAGCCAGCGGCGGCGGCCACGGCTAGTTACGGCCAAGGCGGGCGCGCCAAGCTTGATCTTTGCCGCAAGGCGGTAGATGAGAGGGCATGAGCGGCGCGACAGATACCATAACAAACAAAGCACCTCCGCCAGATCGCAGGGGTGCTTTTTCTTTATTGTTCGTGTCATTGCTGGCGATTGGCGCGGGCAATACGATGCTCATCGCCGCTGTGCTCCCGCCAATGACGCGCGAACTGGGCATGCCGGACTGGATGGCGGGCGCGATTTTCTCATTGTCAGCGGCGCTGTGGACGGCATCGAGCCCGTTCTGGGGCAAGAAGTCGAGCCAGTGGGGACGCCGCCCTGTCGCGGCTTTAGGGCTGGCGGGATATGCGCTGTCCATGCTGCTGTTTGGCTGTTTTGGCTGGCTGGCGATGAACGGGCATATTACGGGCGCGTTTGTCATCTTCGGCTGCCTGTTGCTCTCGCGCTCGTTTTTCGGCCTGATTGGCTCAGGCGCAAGCCCTGCCGCCCAAGCCTATGTCGCCGACCGGACAAGCCCTGAAGACCGGACGAAAGAGATTGCATCCGTCACCTCGGGCTTTAGCGTCGGCGCGGTGGCTGGACCGGCCTTTGCGGCGGCGATGGTGGCGGTGTTCGGACTGCTCAGCCCCGTCTTCTTCACCTGCATGCTGGCGGCGGCCATGTCTGTCCTGCTCTACACCCGCCTGCCGGAGAAGACCCCGCCCGTCCCGACGCCCGAACAGAAGAAAGCGAGCGCAGCGGACGCCAAGGGGCTGTGGCGCGACAGCCGCGTTCTGCCCTTTCTGATCTATGCGGTAGGGCTGTCGCTCGTAACAGGCGTTCTGACCCAGACCTTCATTTTTGCCGTCATGGACAAGATGGGCGTCTCGGGCGAAGCGGCGGCGCAATTTACGGCGCCCGCTTTCTCCGCTGGCGCGGTCGGCACATTGATTGCCCAGCTTGTGATCATTCCGCGTCTGCGCATTTCCAATCGCTCGCTGATGGTGGTCGGCGCGCTGATGCTGGCCACGGGCGCACTGATGATTGTGCCGACGGAAGCGTTTGCCGTGCTGATTTCGGCGCAGTTTCTGGTGGGCATGGGGCAAGGGCTGGCAAGACCGGGCTTTTCAAGCGGCGCATCGCTCGCGGTGGGACCGGCCATGCAGGGCAATGTCGCAGGGCTT
Organism: uncultured Hyphomonadaceae bacterium; assembly: GCA_938049795.1. Taxonomy (GTDB): domain Bacteria; phylum Pseudomonadota; class Alphaproteobacteria; order Caulobacterales; family Hyphomonadaceae; genus CALLCD01. The sequence goes on from CALLCD010000057.1 coordinate 11,273, forward strand.
GTGATTTCGGCAAACGGGATGGGCTTTATCGTCTCGCCGTTTTTCGGGCCGTTTATCTATCAATATGTCGGCCAGAGCCTGCCCTTCCTGATGGCGGCGGGGCTGCTTGTGTGTCTGGCGCTGTTTGCACGATTTGCGCTGCCCGCGGTCGATATTGTCAGCGAGGCAACGCCGCCCGATGCGGGTTAACCGGCGGCCGACATGACCCGCGCGACAAGCTCTGGCGTGGGATAGCCGTCCGCAACCAGCCCCTGCGCGCTCTGGAAACGCTGCAAGGCGCGCCGTGTGCGTGAACCCATAATCCCATCCGCCCTGCCTGCCTCGTAGCCAAGCGCGTTCAGCCCGCTTTGCAGCATAGTCATATCGGCAACAGAGACCTGCGCAAGATGGGTCGGCCAAGGCGCTTGTGGACCGGGGCGTCCGGCAATCCCGTCCGACAGAAGGCCGACCGCAAACGCATAAGACAAGGAACGGTTATATTCGAGAAAAGTATCGAAATTGCTGGTCAGGAGATATTTCGGCCCACTGGCGTCCGCTGGCAACCAGAGACGGGCCTGCTCGGTGTCCTCAAGGGGCACATCGCCGCCATCATAGGCTTGCACACCAAGCGCACGCCACTGGACGAGCGACAAGTTGCGACCATCGGAATAGATCAGGTCAAACCCCTCGGGCAAGGACACTTCCACCCCCCAAGACACATCATGGCGATAGCCGACCTGACTGATATAATTGGCCGCAGAGCCAAGCGCATCGGCCCGCGAGGCCCAGAGGTCAGGTTGGTTGCCGCCGGAAAAATCGACCGCATATTGCTTGAATGTGGTCGGCATAAACTGGGTCTGGCCCATCGCACCGGCCCAACCGGCGACCAATTGCTCGCGCGAGACGCGGCCCTGCTCGATCAGCTCCATTGTGGCGAGCAGTTCGGTTTCCGCCAAAGTCCGGCGACGGCCTTCAGTGGCCATATTGATCAGCGTTTCGGGGCCATCGAAATTGCCCATATAGCCGCCATAGCTGGTCTCCATGCCCCAGATTGCGGCGACGGTTTCGCCATCAACACCAAAGCGGTCCTCGATCTCGGCAAACAAGACCGCTTCCTCGGCAACGCGTGTGGCGCCGGTGTCAATGTTTCCGGCGCTGACGGCAGTGGCGAGATACTCCCAGACGGGCTTGGCGAACTCGGCCTGCGAGGAGACGCTGCTGGAGCTTTTCGAAGGTGAGGATGGCAAATAGGCGTCGAGCGGTTTGGCGTCACGCAAGACCTCATAGACGACCATCGGATTGCGTCCGGCCTGCATCGCGCGCTGGGCAAAATCATTGCGCCACGCATCAAGGCCGGCATGGCCGGAGGTTTCAAACGGCGGAATGGAGAAGGATTGGGTCGGCAAGGGCGGCGCAGCAGGACGGCTCGGCGCGGTCGGGATGACGGCGGGGATCTGCTCGGTCAATTGCGGCTCGGGGCTGGCGCCGGTCGCACATGCGCCGAGCAAGACGATAAAGCTCGCAAATTTCACACCCGTATTACACAACATGGCACATCCCTGTTTTCCAATTCACCCAAACCGTGTCCGCGTAGATTGACTTCGGCGAGACACTGCTATATCCACCGCGCTCTTGAAGAAACTACCCGAAAAAGGCTGGGCCTCAAATGAAAGTCCGTTCATCACTTAAAGCCCTCAAAGCACGTCACCGCGATTGTAAGATCGTAAGACGTAAAGGACGGGTTTATGTCATCAACAAGACCAACCCCCGCTTTAAAGCAAAACAGGCCTAAGCAAAGTGTGAACGGCGCGCGGATTTTTGGAAGATGCGCGTCCGGTTTGTACTTTGGGATCTGGGTCGGGTTCTCATAGATTGGGAGCCCGAACGCGCCTATATGGACGCCATACCCGCCCCCAAAGCGCGGCGGGAGTTTCTCGACAATATTTGCACAATGGGCTGGCATGGCCGCCATGATGCGGGTGTGAGTTTTGCCGACAATGCCGACGCGCTGATCGCCGACCATCCAGAGCATGAGGCGCTGATCCGGCACTGGGGTGCGCATTGGTTTGATATGTTCGACGGCTACATAGACGGCACCCCTGCCCTGTTCGAGCGGCTGGAGGCGACCGGCATCCCTCAATATGCGCTCTCGAATATGCCCGCTGAGATCTGGCCGGACATGCTGACCGCGTTCCCTTTGCTCGCGCGGTTTGAGGATGTGGTGGTGTCCGGCGTGGAAAAACGCATCAAGCCGGACCCCGAGATTTACCGCATCGCGCTCGAGCGTATGGGCAATCCGGCACCAGAAACTGTATTTTTCATTGACGATAGCCCCGCCAATATCGACGCGGCCAAGACACTTGGCTTCCAGACCCATTTGATGAAAAGCGCCGATGGCCTTGAAACGGCCCTGATGCACTATAGACTGCTCTCCTAGACAGCCCGTTTGGACGCCATGATCAAAGCTTTCATCTTTGCCGCATTTCTGCTCGTCAATGGCGTCGGCTCCGGTCCGTCTGACGAAATGTTCGAGAAATTAAAGACTGCTCCAAGCGTGCAGGAAGCGGCCCAACCTGAAGCGGACATATTGGCGTCATGGGCCGTCAGCGGGTCGGGCACGGTGGATTTACTGCTCGAACGGGCGCAAATGGCCGAACAGGCGGGCGAGTTTGATCTGGCGCGGGCGCTTTATGATCGGATTGTCCTGATCGAACCGGATTTTGTCGAAGGCTGGTATCGCCGCTCGGTCATCTTTCTCCAGCAGGAGAATTTGCCCGAAGCGCTGCGGGATCTGAACGAGACGCTGACCCGTGAGCCACGCCATTTTCCGGCCTGGCTCCGGCTTGGCAATCTGCTGGAAATGCTGGGTTCGCGCAGTGAAGCGCTTGACGCGTACAAGTCTGCGCTAGATATCCATCCCCATCTTGCTCCTGCCAAACGCGCGGTTGCGAGGCTTTCTGCCACGACCAAAGGCCAATCTCTGTGAAAACAATCTATGTCATTGTCGCGCTGCTTCTGCTTGCGCCGTTTCTGTCAGCGTGCGTGACCAGTGCGCTCTACACCGCACGGGCCGAGGAAGCGCATCCGCCCGCTGGCATTTTCCTCGAACTGAACGAGGCCAAGACCCATGTCATCCGGCGCGGACAGGAGGGGCCTGTTGTTCTGATGATCCACGGCGCAAGTGCCAATGCGCTGGAGTTTAGCGACACGCTGGCCCCGCGCCTGAGCGACACACATCGCGTGCTGATGGCCGACCGGCCCGGGCATGGCTATTCGGTCCGCCCGAAGGACAGTTCGACGCTCGGCGTGCAGGCCGAACAGATGGCCGGCGTGCTCGAAGCGCTTGCGCCCGGCGAAAAAGCGGTTGTGGTCGGCCACTCCTTCGGCGGCGCAGTGGCCCTCAGGCTCGCGCTGGACCGGCCAGACCTTGTCTCCGCGCTCGTCCTTGCCGCCCCCGTCAGCCATGATTGGGGCGCCGACACAAATGCCTGGTACACCGGCGCTGCGGCCAATCCGGTCTTTGGCGGCGCCTTCGTACAATTGGTCCCGCTGATCGGACCGAGACAGGCGCGCGACGGTATTTCCAATGTGTTCTCGCCCGAAGCCGCCCCGCAGAACTATTTTGACGCCTCCGGCATCCCGCTCCTGTTCCGGCCCTCGCATTTCCGCGCCAATGCCTCCGATGTCAGCAAGCTGCGCAAGGAACTGGCCGCCCAGCAAACCCGCTATGACGAACTGGAAATGCCGGTCATCATCTATACGGGCGAGCAGGACAGCGTGATCAAACCGGAACTGCATGTCGGCAAACTGGTAGGCCAAGTGCCCCAGCTTGAACGCGTGGACTATCCCGATGGCGGACATATGCCCCATCATGCGCATGGTGGGGACATTGCTCAAAAGGTCAGAGAGCTTTCCTCCGCCGCCGCTTTGCAATAGACGCTAACGCGACCTGACAAACCACACGAACTGAACCTTAGCTGGAGACCCAAATGGAAGACGCCGCCACCGCCGCCTTGACCGAAGCTGCCCGCGAAAAACTGCGCCAGACCGTAGACCGCATCGAGCGGCTTGAAGAGGAAAAGGCCGAAGTTGCCAACCAGATCAAGGAAGTCTATGGCGAGGCCAAGGCTTTTGGCTATGATGTCAAAGCCTTGCGGCAATTGGTGCGCATCCGCAAAGTGGACCGCGCCGAACGCGAGGAGCAAGAAGCGATCCTCGACCTTTATCTTCTGGCCCTTGGCGAGATCTAGTTTCGCTGGGCAATGCACGCGCCCTTGATCTTGGCTGCGGAACGGTCAATTCTGTAGACTATGGCCCGCGAGATTGACGAAAAGAAGAAACGCAAAGCCTTGCGCAAATTGCGCAAAGCGGCCGAGCGCGCGGAAGCGGAAAACGGCCCCGGCCTGTCGGACTGGGAACGCGAATTTGTCGACGAGGTTGAAATGCGGGTCGAAAAATATGGCTCCGCCTTTGCTGATCCCGACAAGGGCAATCTTGATGAGCCGCTATCAGCCCTGCAAACGCGCAAGCTGAAGGAAATCGACAAGAAGTCGCGCGGCAAGGGCAAGGGGTTTAAGCCCCGGTCTGGCTTTTCAAAGTCGAAAAAGAAACAGGGCTTCACACCGCGCAGCCGCGACATCCACGAGGATTTGGAGATCGACGCTTCAGAGCAGATGACGCCGGCGCGCGCGCCACTGTCCTCTCCAAACCCTGCCCCAAAGCCGAAGCGCAAACAGAAATTGAGACTCGTATCAGACACCGAGACAAAGCCCCCCGCACCAGACACGAGATCTGCCGAACCAAAGCGGACGGGCACCCCTTTCCGCGTGATCACGGGCGGCAAGGACACATGAGCGGTGCCAAGCAACTGCTCGCCATCGCAGTGGGTCTCGCCTTGTCCGCTTGCGGCAGCCCTGCCCCCGCTGATCCGCCTCCGCCGACCACAGCTGCGCAAACCTCTGAACCGGCCACCCCGCCTTCCCCCACCCCGCCTGAGCCGGTTGCACGACAAAGCTATGAAATCGTCCGGCAGATCCCGCATGATCCAGCCGCGTTTACCCAAGGCCTGTTCTTCCATGACGGGCTCTTGTTCGAGAGCACGGGCCGCTACGGCGAATCGCAGGTGCGCAAGCTTGATCCGGACACGGGCGAAGTGCGCGATATGGCCGATTTACCCGAGACCGTGTTTGGCGAAGGCAGCGCGCTTTGGAACGGAAAGATGATCGTGCTGACATGGCGCTCGGGCGCGGGCTTCGAGGTTGATCCAGAGACGCTGGAAACGGTGGGCGGATTTGCCTATCCGGGCGAAGGCTGGGGGCTGACGGCGACCGAAGACGGGCTGATCCAGTCCAATGGCTCTGATCAATTATTGTTTCTCGATCCGGAGACTTACAAGATTACGCGGCGGGTTCGGGTGACGCTTGAGGGCCGGCCCTTGCGCAATCTCAATGAGCTTGAATGGATCGAAGGCGAAGTCTGGGCGAATGTCTGGCAGGCCGACCAGATTGTGCGGATTGATCCGGATACGGGGTATGTCCTCGGCGTGATCGACTTGACCGGCCTGTTCCCCCTCAGCGAGCGCGATGTGCCGCTTGATGATGTGCTCAATGGCATTGCTTATGATGCGGCCACGCAGCGGATCTTTGTAACGGGAAAACACTGGCCGAGCCTGTTTGAAGTGCGTATCGTGACGCCTTAAGGCTGGCCGCGCACTCTCGCACTTGGAACGGTTCTGGAGACCATTATGAAATCTGTCGTGATTACGGGCGCATCGACCGGCATTGGCCGCGCAACGGCGGAATATCTGGCGCAGGCACGCTGGCGCGTATTTGCCGGTGTGCGCAAGGAGGCCGATGGCGACGTATTGCGGGCAGCCAATCCGGACATCCAGCCGCTGATCCTTGATGTGACCAAGCCCGAACAGATCGCAGCGGCGGCGGCGACCGTCTCGGAAAGTCTGGGCGGGGCAAAACTTGGCGGGCTTGTCAACAATGCGGGCGTGGCGAAAATCGGACCGCTGGCCTTGCAGCCCATGGACGAGATCCGCCAGCATTTCGACATTAATGTGCTGGGCCTGCTGGCCAGTGTGCAAGGATTTGCTCCGCTTTTGGGGATGGAGACGGAGCGGACGGGCAAACCTGGCCGGATCATCAATATTTCAAGCTTTGGCGGACGTATGGCCCCGCCATTCCTCAGCGCTTATGCCGCCACGAAACATGCCGTCGAGAGCCTGACCGACAGTTTGCGGCGCGAGCTTATCGTGTTCGGCATTGATGCGATTTGCGTGGCGCCCGGTGCGATCAAAACGCCGATCTGGGACAAGGCCGAGGAAGACGAAAAGCGCGAGCCTTATGCCAATACGCGCTGGGCCGAGCCGGTGCGCAAATTTACCAAAGGCTTTCTCGATGCGGGTGAGAGCGGCTGGCCTGCCGAGAGGATTGCCGCGCTGATCGAAACGGCGCTGACCGACCCCTCGCCGAAGGCCCATTATGCGGCGGGACCTGAAAAACTGGTCAATTATTCCATTGCCCGCCGCTTACCCAAACGCATGCTGGATAAGGGTTTTGCCCGCCGGTTCGGCATGGAGCCGCCCGAATAGGGGTTTGTTGCACGCGATTTAACCCTTTTTGGCGCTTTAATTGCTAAAGGACAGGCAGAGACCCATTGCTGCCCGTCTGGACGTTTATGAAAACGCTGCTACTCATCACACATCGCCGATTGGATGCGGAGCAATCGGGCTCGAAGACTTATTTGCGCCGGATGATCGGGCTGGCGCAGGAGGCAGGCTTTGGTGTGAAAATCCTGTGTCTGCCAGTGACGAGCTTTTCAAGCCGGCCTTGGGGCGAGATTTCGGCACAGTTTTCGGGCGAGGCCGAGATTGACTGGCCGGGCACGATCAAGCTCGGGACGACATATTGGAGCCTCTCTCCGCGCGTCTGGCTGCGCTTTGGCTGGCGGCTGACCCAAGAAGTGCTGATGAAGCTGAAGCTTGGCCCGGCAAGCTGGCGCAAGGTGCGTTCAAACCTCGCAACGGTGCCGCCAGCATCGGAATTGGCGCGAATACGGCGCATATTGGAGAAAAATGAGCCAGATTCGGTGATGGTGGAGTATTCTTCGCTCGGGCCATTGCTCAAGGATTTGCCGGAAGCGTTGCCGAAATCCCTGCTCGTGCACGACTCATTTGCCGCGCGGCACGCATTGTTCACGTCGCGCAATGAGCCGTCGGACTATCCCGATCCGCCCTCTTTTGCCGAAGAAGCGGACCGGATGGCGGGGGCCGATATTATTTTCCATGCCTCGGTCAATGAGCTGGAACGGTTTCAGGCTTTGCTGCCCCGTGCAAATCATATCTGGTTCCGCCCAACCGCGCCGATCCATCGCGATAAGCTGAGCACCCGCGAGACCGCCCAATTGCTCTATATCGGCGCAAACCAGCAGGGCAGCCGCGACGCGATTACGCATTTTCTAACGGACATCTGGTCATTGATCCGCACCCAAGCGCCGGAGACACAGCTCAACATTGTCGGCCCCGTCGGGCGCACGATTGCCAAAGACCTGATCACCGAGGGCGTGAATATATTGGGCCGTGTCGAGCATCTGACCGATTTTGCAGGGCCGGATATGATTGGCCTGTTGCCCACCCAATTGATGAGCGGCATTTCGATCAAGGTGGGCGAATATCTCGGCATGGGCGTGCCGATTGTGGCCTATCCGACGGGGATTGATGGCTATGGGACCGCGCTTAATAGCGTGGTCCAGCTTGCCGACACGCCGGACGCTTT